>CANQBY010000018.1 GCA_947589695.1 uncultured Bacilli bacterium | reverse complement strand
GTTGTTGTAACTGAACATGCTAGTTATTTTAAGAGATTTTTTAATAATGAATATGAACCATTCGGTAAATATGTTTTAGCAAATAGTACATTTACGACAGTTAGTAAATTTATGACTAATGAAATTATTGCCATGGGTGGTAAATCTGAAGTTTTACCTAATTTAGTAGATACCACTATTTTTAATAAAAAGCGTTCTTTAGTTTCTAATTTAAAATTAGTTACCGTTTCTGCTTTAAGAGAGGGAAAAGAAATTGATAAAATCATTCAAGCTTTAAAAATAATTATTGAAAAAGGCTATCAAGCTACCTTAACCATCGTGGGTGATGGCTTTAAAGCCGAGTATTATCAAAATATTTGCCATAATCTTAAAATGGATAACTATGTTTCTTTCGTAGGTCAAAAAAATAAACAAGAAATTGCCGATATTTTAGTTAAACATAATATTTTTGTTATTGCGAGTCTTAAAGAAACTTTTTGTATCCCGGGTATTGAAGCTCTTGCCAGTGGTATGCCTGTTGTCTCCACGAAATGTTTAGGCCCTGAAGAATACATTGATGAAAAATGTGGTGCTTTGGTGGATATTGGGGATTATGAAGCTTTAGCCGAAAGTATTATAAAAGTATATGAAAATCTTGCTAAATATGATGTTAATTATCTAAGAAGTGTTGCTGATCGTTATAGTGCTGAAGCAATCACTAAAGAAGCTTTAAGAATCTATCAAGAAACCTTAAATAACAATAAGACGTTAAATTAATGTCTTTTTTCTTTTCTAATAAAAAAAATTATTGTATAATTAGATTAGGTGGTAAATAATGAAGAGAGTTATCTTAGTTGATGGAAATAATTTAATGTTTAGAAGCTATTATGCAACCGCATATACTGGAAATATCATGCGTAATTCCAAGGGTTTTCCTACTAATGCTTTATATGGTTTTGTAAGTATGATTAATAAAATACTAAATGAAGAAAAACCTGTTTATATTGCTGTTGCTTTTGATATTGGTAAAAATTTTCGGAAAGAAAAATATGATTTTTATAAAGAGGGAAGACAAGCTACTCCTGATGATTTAATAAAACAAATGCCGATTGCCCGGGATATTTTAACAGCCATGGGAATTAAATATTTAGAACTAGCCCCATATGAAGCAGATGATATTATTGGTACTTTAGCTAAAATGGCCGATTTAGATCCCGAATATGATGCGACTATTATTTCTAGTGATCGGGATTTATTACAATTAATTAGTCCCGTTGTCGATGTTAAATTATTAAAACAAAGTGGGTATATCAAATATAATCCTGAAACTTTTAAAGCTGATTATGGCATTGATCCTCTTAAAATTATTGATTTAAAAGCTCTCGCCGGCGATTCCTCTGATAATATTCCTGGCGTTAAAGGAATTGGCGAAAAAACGGCTTTAAAACTTCTTCAAGAATATAATTCTCTCGAAGGAATTTATGAAAATCTTGCTTGTATAAAAGGTAAAACCAAAGAAAAGTTAGAAACTGACAAAGAAAATGCTTTTATGAGTAAAGATATTGCCACAATCTACCGTGATGTTCCTCTAAATATTACTTTTGATGATATTATTTATCATGGTGAACAAGAAGATAAACTAAGAGAGATCTACGAAGATTTAGAATTTTATTCTCTTTTAAAAAACTTTACCAAAAAAGAAGTTTCCCAAGCTAATCTTGATTTTAAAGAAGTTACCGATTTAAATTCTTTAAATTTAGGTAATGAAGTAAGTATCTATGTGGAACTCGATAATGAAAATTATCATAAAGGTAACTTATTAGGTATTGCTTTAAGTGATAAAACTAATAACTATTATTTAAAACCGGAATTTTTTCAAGATTTATTTCCTCTTTTAAAAGATAAAGTAGTCTATACTTATAATGCGAAAGCTTTAGAAGTTTTACGAAAAAGATCTAATGCGGAACCTTTAATTTGTAATTATGATTTAATGATTAGTGCTTATCTCTTAAATGGTTTTACCAAAGATGATATCGCTTATCTTATGCACCCTGAAGGTCTTAATGTTACTTTCTTTGAAGATAATAAAAAAGCTAATTTTAGTGATTTAACGACTTTAAAAAATGATTTAATTTTAAAAGCTCGTTTTATCTATAATACTCGTGATACTTATATTAATGAACTTAAAAAAGAAAGCATGTATGATTTATTTAAAGATATTGAAATGCCTCTTACTTATGTTCTAGCCGATATGGAATATGTTGGTGTTAAAATTGATAGTAACGTCTTAGATGAAATAAAAGAAGAAGCTACTGTTAAATTAGATATTATTACTAAAGAAATTTATAATATGGCCGGTTGTGAATTTAATATTCAAAGTCCTAAACAACTAGGTGAAGTAATTTTTGGTAAATTAGGTATTGCTACTGGTAAAAAAACTCAAAAAGGGTATAAAACTGATGCAGCTACTTTACAAAAACTTCGAAATAGACATCCGATAATTGATTTAATTTTAGATTATCGTAATTATAGTAAAATCTTATCAACTTATACCATTAGTTTAGAAAATGCGAAATTTCCGGATAATAAAATTCATACTATCTTTAAACAAACTCTAACCAGAACGGGTCGCTTATCTAGTGTCGAACCAAATCTTCAAAATATCCCTGTAAGAGGGGAAGAGGGAAGAAAAGTAAGACGAGCTTTTATTCCGACCAATGATTTATTCTTAAGTATTGATTATTCCCAAATTGAACTGCGGATTTTAGCTCATATCTCCGGTAGTCCGGAACTTATCGCCGCTTTTCAAAATGATCAAGATATTCATACCAAAGTTGCCGCGGATATTTATGGTGTTTCGGAAAAAGATGTTACTAAATTAATGCGTTCCACCGCGAAAGCTGTTATTTTTGGTATTGTTTATGGTATCAGTGGTTTTGGTTTAGGGGAAAACTTAAATATTGATACTAAAGAAGCAGCTAAGTTTATCAATAAATATTATGAATTATATCCCGGTGTTAAAAATTATATGGATAATATTATTAAAGAAGCTTATCAAAATGGTTATGTTCGCACTTTATTTAATCGCAAAAGAACCATTGAAGAATTAAATAATCGTAATTATATGGTAAGACAATCTGGCGAAAGAATTGCTCTTAATACTCCAATTCAAGGAACCAGCGCGGATATTATTAAAAAAGCCATGGTTTTGGTATATGAAGAATTTAAACGTCAAAATATTCAAAGTAAAATGGTTTTACAAATTCATGATGAATTAGTAATTGATACGGTTAAAGAAGAAGTTGAAGTAGTTACCAATATTGTTAAAAATGTTATGGAAAATGTTATTAAATTATCCGTACCTTTAAAAGTAGGTATTGCCATGGGAAAGGATTTATATGATGCCAAATAATGTCGAAAATATTATAACCAAATTTAATTATGATGCTAAATTAGCTACTCTTTTAAGACAACTCTATCCTGAGTTTATTAAGTATTTTGGTATAGATAAAGAACCTATTATCTATGAAGCTTTACTAAATACTCCTATCGTTCTTTGTTCTAATATTTATGATGAATTAATACATCAAGGATTAATAGATCAAGATAACTTTGGCCTTGTAAATGCTGGGGATTTAAAAAGAGCTTCAGGAGTATATCAAAACTATCCTGTTATTGAATATGATTCTTCTACCGAGAGTTTTAAGATTACGGCCATTAAAAGAATCGTGGCAGTTAGTGCTCCTAGTTTTGATTCTGAATATAGTAAAACTGTTTTAATTCACGAATTATCTCATTTAATTAAAAGTTATTATGAAGAATGCACTATTACCCAAGATATTTTAACTACTAGAAGTGGGTTAATCGAAACTAAAGAAAAATTAACTTACCAAGATGGTAAAGTAACCAAAACTTTAATTTCGGAAAAAAGTATTGGCTTAGAAGAAGGTTTAACTTCAGTTATAGAAGAAGATATTGCCCGCCTAATTGTTAATCCGCATTATCAAGTAAGTGGTTATGGTGTTATTAATGTTATTGCCCGTACTTTAATGGAAAAATACCATTTAAAAGAATATGTATTAAATGCTCAAATTTTAAATGAAAAAGCTAACTTAATTAAGGAATTAGATACTCTTTTAAAACCTGATGCTTATGTAAGTCTAGACTCAATCTGTGATCAAATTTATAAATTATCATTAAAAATGTATAGTGAAATATTTGATCCTCAAAAAATGCACCAAACTAGCAGTGAACTAAATGCAACTATCAAAAATGAATATCTACCCTTAATGAAAGATATTGATGAAGCTCGTTCAAAAAATTTATAAGGAGGAATAATTATGCCCGAAATCGCGGAAGTCGAAACAGTACGAAATACTCTAAAGAAAAGTATTTTAAATAAACCCATTCAAAATGTCGAAGTTTTTTATGAACCCATGATTGAAAGTAATCTTAAAAATTTTAAAAAGGATTTAATAAATAAAAGTTTTATTGATATTAAAAGAAGAGGTAAATGGTTAATTTTTGAAACGGAAGATCGTTATTTATTATCGCATCTTCGTATGGAAGGTAAATTCTTTATTAAAGATCAAAACTTACCAAAAGAAAAACATGAACATGTAATTATTACTTTTAAAGATCATACTACTCTAAGATATCATGATACTAGAAAATTTGGTCGAATGAATCTCATTTTAAAAGCCGATTTAGAAAATACGGAAAGTATTAAAAAACAAGGTTTAGAACCCGGTGATCCTAATTTAACAAGTTCCTATTTATTAACCAAATTTAAAAATAAAAAATTACCTATCAAAACTGTTTTATTAGATCAAACCATCATCAGTGGTCTTGGTAATATTTATGTTAATGAAGTTATGTTTTATGCTCATCTAAACCCTTTAAAGGAAGCTTGTAAAGTAACCAAAGAAGAATGTGACTTAATTGTAAAAGGTAGCGCCGAAATTATTAAAGAAGCTATCAAAATGGGTGGCACAACCATTAAAAGTTATACTTCCAGTCTTGGAGTAACAGGTAGATTTCAACAAAAACTAAAAGTGCATAAAAAAGCTGGCGAACCATGTCCTATCTGTAATACTCCCATTAAAAATATTAAAATTGGAGGTCGCAGTACTTATTATTGTCCCCATTGTCAAAAATAAGCTTTATTCCCTTAAAGCTTTTTTATTTGCTAAAAATCTGCCAATTTGTTCGTAAAATATCTCAAAAAGAAGGAAATAGCAAGTTTAAGGGTAATAAATATAAGTGAAGGGAAGTTTACTTATGTCTAATCTTACGGATGATTTAACTTTTAAATTTGTTTTTTCTCATAAGTATATTTTAGAAGATTTAATAAATTCTTTTTTTGCTTATCTAAACATTAATGAACAAATTGAAGCTATTGATATTTCTCCTCAAAAATATTTAATCGCTGGTACTAAAAAAATTAAAGCTTATTATTGTGATCTTTTGGTTACTTTAAAAAGTGGTAATATTCTTATTTTAGAAATGTATAAAAATAATTTTACAAAAAGAGAATATAAAAAAAGTTTAAGTTATATGTGTCGTTTATATAGTAGTGAATTAAAAGTAAAAGATTATAAATATGAAGAAATAAAAAAAGTAATCTGTCTTAATTTTATTAATAGTAGTTTTAAATCTAATAATAAACTTATAAATACTTATAACTTTCGACCTAAATTCACCGAAAAAGTACTCGATAATGGAGACTTAGAGATGTATTTAATAAGACTTGATATGATACCAAAAATCAGGTATAATGTATATAACGACAAAAGATTAATAAAATGGTTAAGGTTTATTAAAGCTAAAAATATTAAAGAAATGGAATTAATCGGAAAGGGTGATGTAATCATGGAAAATACTTTAAGATTTGTAAAAGAATGGAATAGGGAAAATGGTCAAAAAAACTTTCAAAGATATGCGGAAGAATATATTTATTATGGTATTGAAGCCGGTATTAAAAAAGAACTTAATACCCGTCTCCAAAAAGAACTTAATGTCCGTCTAAAACAAGAAAGAGAAAAAGATAAAGAAACTTTAGCTCTAAAATTATTAACTACAAATTTAACCTTAAGTCAAATCGCTGATGTAACAGGTTTAACTATAAAACAAATTAAATCTCTTCAAAATAAATAATCACAACATAGTATAATCTAAATCCAATCGCCTCATCAGTATGTAGTTTATATAAAAACAATTTAATAAATTGTGAACAATTGCCATCCTTTAGACTTTATAGAAAAAGAGTAATAAACTATTCTAAAAATATTGGTTTATTACTCTTTTCATATTTCATAATATTATTTTTACTAATTAAACTATATACTTGAGCCGCTTTTATTTCATATTTATAAGTAATTGAATTAGGAATAGGAACTAAACCTACTTCTAAATCTTTTAATTCTTTTAAATAAGCTCGTCCTTTTTTATTAAATCCTAATATTTTTATATATTCAATATTAGCAAGTTTATTAATATCTTTAGGAACACTAAGTAAAATATGAATAAACATCCGACATATTTTATTATAAGTATATCTTTTGGTTTTAATAAGTTTTATCAAATCATCTATATTTTGAGTTTCCATAATTTTTTCTTTTAATCTATTTTCTATTCCTTCATCCACGGTTAAATATTTACTTAAATCACTATCGGTAAGTATTTTATATTTTAAGTAAGGAAAAAGCATATTTAAATCTAAATTTTCAATTAGTTTTACTACTTTTCTTGGAACATATAAGGAAATATCTTCTTTATTTTTAATTCTATTTCTTATATTACTTGCACTAATAATTTCTTTATCTTCTTCTAAATCATGATAATTACTTGTTCTTTTAATAGTATGAGCTTCTATCGTATAGTTATATTTATTAATAGCTTTTAAATAAGAAATACCAAGTAAATCATTGGGATTAAATACATCTTCTTTAATATTTAAAGCTTTAGCTAAAGCAGTCGGATAATTAACTCCGGTATCTAATAATTCTTTAACTTTTAGATTATATTCTTTTTGATTCTGCTCTAAACTTACTTTTTTAAGCATTTCTATATCATTACACTCACTACCAAACACGATATCTGTACAACCTAAAATATGAAGAATTTTGATCGCGGCTTCTGCAAAAATATCGGCACTTTGACTTCCAAAGATAAAAGGAAGTTCTACGACAAGATCAACGCCATAAATTAAAGCCGCCAAAGTTTTATTTTCTTTTGAAAGTAAACTAACTTCTCCTCGTTGTAAAAAATAGCCATTTAAAACTAAAACTATAGCTCTTCCCGGAAACATTTTTTTCGTTTCTTCAATATGATAAATATGTCCTTTATGAAGGGGATTATATTCACAAATAATACCAACTGCACCCATTAATACCACCAAAATAAGTATATCAAAAAAATCTTAATATTTAAAATATTTTCACCTAAATAAATTAAATTTGACAAATATTTTCTATATGGTATTATATATATAGGAGGTATATTGTATGGTTGATGAAATATATAATGAAATAGAACATTTAATCAAGAAAAAAGAAATAAATACTAAAATCCGTTATCTAAAAGATAATGCCGAAACAATAAATACTTATTGGAATATCGGCCGTTTAATTGTTGAAGCTCAAGGAGGGGAAGCTAGAGCCCAATATGGCAATAAATTAATAAAAGAGTGGTCTTCTAAATTAACTCAACTTTATGGCAAAGGTTATACTCCAACTAATTTAAAATATTTTAGAACTGTTTATCTCCTATTTCCAAAAAGCCACACACTGTGTGACCCATCTTGGAGTCATGTTTAATTTTTAGAATTTAAAACAAGAACAACATTTTAATTTTTAAAACTCTTGTTTAATTTCTAAATATATAATATAATTTAAAAGGTGATTGATTATATGCTTATTGATTTATCTAAGTTAAATAATTCTTCTATAATTAATGTTGATGAAGATTTTACCATCGATTTAACTAAGTATTCTAATAATGAAATAAAAGCTTTAAAAAATCTCCATGTTATGGGTACTATCTATTATAATTCTAGTGATAATTTAGTTTTTGATCTAAAATTAAAAGGTATTATGGTTTTAACTGATACCATCACTTTAGAAGATTTTAACTATAATTTAGATCTTGATATCATGGAAGAATATCCTTTAAATAGTGATTTTTTACAAGTTTCTTACGAAAAAGAGCAAAATACTCTTGATATTATCCCTATTTTGTGGGAAAATATTGTTCTAGAAGTGCCCATGAGACATACCAAAATTGAAAATGCTGAAATATCAGGTGAAGGTTGGAGTCTTGGCACCCCCAGTAAAAAAGAGGAAATTGACCCAAGAATGGCTAAATTAGCTAAACTTTTGGAAAATAGGGAGGAGTGATAATATGGCAGTTCCTTTTAGAAGAACTAGTAAAACTAAAAAAAGAATGCGTCGTACTCATTTAAAAAAAGAGGTTGGAGCTTTAACTAAGTGTCCCAAATGTGGAGCCGCACTAAGACCTCATCGTGCTTGTACTAAATGTGGTTACTACAAAGATACTGAAGTAATTAAAGTAAATGAAGAAGATTAGTTAGCAAAAAGACTAACTTTTTTTATTTGAAAATATAGATTATTATTTTCTTTTATGTTATACTATAATTATTATAAAGGAGTGTTTGTCATGAAGTATGATGATCTAGAAAAAACACAAGATTTATTTGATATTAAAGATGGTGTTCCAACACCTATTGAAAATATAGAAGAAGAAGGGATAAATAAAGATAATCTAACTGATGAATTAACTTTTGGTTTAGTAAGTGAAGATAAAAGTGACGCTGTAAAAGCCGCGAAAGATCTTTCAAAAGAAAAGGATACTTCCGCTGAGCTTAACTCTAAACCTCCAAAAAATTCTTCTAAAAAAAATAAACCGCAATCAAGCCTCAAAGAAAAATGGCAAAATTTATCGAAAAAGAAAAAAATTATTTTATGTTTATCTCTTATCTTAATTTTAATCCTAATCTTTGTTTTAATCTTTTTCTTATTAAAAAATCCAGACTCTCTTGACTCTCATAAAAAGCCTAATAAACCGGTAGTAATTGTGGAAGAAGAAAACTATCGTTATGAAGATGGTACTTTAACTTTCTTAGATGTTAACGAAAATGCTTTAGGTACTTATGAATGTACTAATAAAGAAGAAGAATTATGTTATGTTGCTAAATATAGTGATGAAGATAATTTTGATACTTTAAAAAATGTTTATGAATCTGGTGAAGTAATTCCTCGGACTAGTAAAATCTATCAAGATAATTATGTTTTTATTAATGATTCCACTGATAAAGAAACATCTCATATTGTTTTATATAATATTAAAGAAGCCAAAGTTGAAGGTACTTATGCCTTAGTTAAAGGTTTTAAAGATTCTGATTATGTTATCTTAAAAGATACTTCTAATAAATATGGTTCTCTTAGTTTTACGGAAGAGGGTATAACTCCAAAACTTGAATTTAGTTTTAATTATCTAGGTATGCTAAATAAAGATAGCAATGTTGTTGTTAAAATTAATAATGATTATTTTATCTATAATCAAAATGGTGAAGCTAAAAGTAAAGGCCTTGCTTATGAAATTAAAAGTTATACGAATGATTATATAATAGTTCATGATGATAATTCTTATTACTTATTTGACTATCGCGGTAATCAAATATTCACTGATGAAATAGATTATCTAACTCTTTATGATAAATATGTTTTACTAGTTAAAGATAATTTATTATATATTAAAGATACCAATAATAATAAATATTTAGAAGATGGTATTGAACTATCTAGTAGTGATTATAACCCTGTTAATGTTTATGATTCTAATAATACTTTTATCGAAAAACGTGAATCCTTTAGTGCTTCTCTAAAAGATAATATCTTAACTATTACTTATAAAACTCGTAATAATACTAAAGATAAAATTATTAATATTAATGAAGGTCTAGCTAGTTCTAAAATAGCCAATTTAAACTATTTTGATGGTAAATTATATATTTATGCTGATGAAGTTAAAAGTGAATTATTAGGTAGTTATGCTTGTCAAAATAAAAATATTTTAAATAGCCCTGATGATACTTTTAAAAATTGTACTATCGCAAAAGAATCCTTTTATAGTACTAACGAGGTTGAAGCAAGTCAGATCGAGAATTTAGGAATGTTACCGGTCTTTAATAATCGTTATATCTTTGTTCAAGATTCTCTAGATACTAGTAATCCTACTATTACTTTATATGATTTACAAGATAAAAAGACTTTAAGTAAATATAGCAGTGTTGATGCTGGATTATATTCGAATGAACCCAAATTAACTTTTATTGAAACTACCGAAGCATATGTTATGGCTAGTAATAAAAGTAATAAATATGGTGTTATTAAAATAGGAGAAGATAAAATAAGTAGTGCTATTTCCTTTGATTATGTGAAAATAGAAAAGATTAAAGATTATTTTATGGCTATAGGTAATGCTGATAATTATATGTTAATTGATACTACCGGTAAAATATTAACTGATAAACTCGGTCGTAAAATTGTTGATTATGCTGGTGAATATCTTAAAACAGTTGATAGTTCTGGTCGTTATTATGTAAGTGATTTTCAAGGTGAAAGTTATGATTCCACGGGTTATTTAGATATCACTCTAGGGGATACTTATTATGTTGTTATAACATCTAACTATAAATTAGATATTTATAAATATGATAGTTCTAGTTTTAGTTTATCTCGTCAAATTGATATTGGTTCTAATTATAAAGATAATTATACTGTTACCAAATCAAGCGATGGTTATACCATTAAAATTAATAGTACTGGTGAAACCTTCAAAGTTGATGAATACGGATTTGTTTCTTAAAGTTTAAATACTACTTGTCAAAAATTCTAATATTTGTTAAAATAGAAATGTTAAAACGAAGAACAAGAGGAGTAAATAATTGTTTCTTGATAGAGAGCTTAAGATTGGTGGAACTTAAGTAAGAAAGATTATTGAAGGTTGCTTGGGAGTTGGCTTAAAGCCCGCAGGAATGCGTTAAAGTATTAAGTATAATAAAAGGTGGTACCGCGGAAATCTCGCCCTTTGGTATTACCTTTTTTATTTGCTAGAAAGGAATTATTATGATTATCAATCCCTCTAATATAAATCCTAAAGAACTAAATTCGTATCTTCATAAAGTCCGAGTGGTTCTCTTTAATCCTCAAAATGAGCTGTTTATCACCGATATGAATGGTAGCTATAATTTACCTGGTGGTACTGTAGAAAAAGAAGAAAACCCTAAAGTTGCTTTAATTCGGGAACTAAAAGAAGAATTAGGTTTAAGTATTTTAAAAGAAGATTTAATCTTTGTAGATACTTTCCATTTCTATCACCCAAACTTTCCTGAAAAAGATGGTACTATTGTTAATCGGGAAAATGAAATAGATTTATTTGTTCTTAAAACTACCCAAACATATCATCCCACTTTAACTACTTTAACTTTATATGAGCAAAAAAATAATTTTACTATTAAATTTGTTTCTCTAAATAATATACCTATGCTTATAAAAGAGACCAGCTCTAATAATTATAAAAAAATTACCGATATTGAATTATCCGTTTTAATTAATAAATATCAAGATTATACGAAAGGAAAATAAATTATGTTAGATAAAAAATATGATCATTTAATGGTCGAAGAAGGAAAATATGAAAATTGGTTAAAAAATGGTTATTTTGAACCTAATAAGGAAGCTAAAGACCCATTTTGTATTGTAATACCACCACCCAATGTTACTGGAAAACTCCATATTGGCCATGCTTGGGATACGAGTATTCAAGATACTATTATTCGTTATAAAAGAATGCAAGGTTATAAAACTTTATGGCTTCCGGGAATGGATCACGCGGGTATTGCAACTCAAGCAAAAGTAGACGCAAGACTTAAAGAACAGGGCCTTAATCCTCGAAGTTTAGCTCGAGAAGAATGGCTTAAATATGCTTGGGACTGGAAAAAAGAATATGCCCAAAATATTCATGAACAATGGGCTAAATTAGGTTTATCTCTTGCTTATTCTAAAGAAAGATTTACTTTAGATGAAGGCTTATCCAAAGCTGTTCGCAAAGTTTTTGTAGATTTATATAATAAAGGCTTAATCTACCGGGGTGAAAGAATTATTAACTGGGATCCCGTTGCTATGACAGCTTTATCTAATGAAGAAGTTATTTATAAAGATATTCCTGGTGCTTTCTATCACATAAAATATCAAATTGAAGATAGTGAGGACTATTTAGATGTTGCAACCACTCGTCCGGAAACTTTATTTGGAGATACCGCGGTAGCCGTTAATCCTCGTGATGAAAGATATCAAAAGTATCATGGCAAAAATGTTATTTTACCTATCTTAAATAAAAAAATACCTATCATTTTAGATGAACATGCCGATATGGAAAAGGGTACTGGTTGTGTTAAAATAACTCCTTTTCATGACCCTAATGACTATGAAGTTGGCAAAAGACATAACTTAGCAGCTATTAAATGTATTAATTTAGATGGTACTATGTCTGATACTGCCATTGGTTATGAAGGTTTAGATCGTTTTATTGCCCGTGAAAAATTAATCACTGATTTAAAAGAACAAGGCTTACTTTTAAGGGTTGAAGAAATAACCCATAATGCTCCTTTTAGTGAACGTTCCGGTGTTT
>CANQBY010000017.1 GCA_947589695.1 uncultured Bacilli bacterium | reverse complement strand
CTTTAATTGTTATTCCTAATGATAAATTAAGAGATATAATTGATCGCAATACTTCATTTAAAGATGCCTTTAAAGAAGTAGATAATGTTTTACATAGAGGAGTTCAATCTATTTCTGATTTAATTGCTGTGACCGGAATTATCAACCTAGACTTTGCGGATGTTAAAACAGTTATGCAGAAGAGTGGAACAGCCATTATTGGTATTGGGTGCAATGCCGGAGAAAATAGAGCAATTGAAGCAGCAAGACAAGCGGTATCGAATTCTTTACTTGAAGCAACGATTGAAGGCGCTACGAATGCGATTGTCAATGTTACAGGTGGTTCTAATTTAACATTATTTGAAATAGAAGATGCAGTAGAAACAGTAAGAGCGGCGGCTAATAGTGATGTAAATATTATCTTTGGAGCTATTCAAAATGATAATTTGACAGATGAAGTTATTGTAACAGTAATTGCAACTGGCTTTGAAGATGAAGGAGAAGCCGAAGAAATGTTATTCTCTGATAATAATACCCCAGTACCAAGAAGAAGACCAGAAGCAGTAGCACCGGTAGATAATGAATATGATATTCCCCCATTTTTAAGAAATAATAAAGATAACAGATTTTAAAATAAAAAAAGCAATTAGATTTATGTCTAATTGTTTTTTTAAAGGACAATAGCGATTAAATTGTTAGCACCTTTATTGACGATTTTAGTAACCGTTTGACTTAATTTATAACGAGTAGCGTCCGGCATCATTGAAAGTTTCGCTTGAATACCTTCTTGAACAATTGCTTCTAAGCTGCGACCAAAGATTTCACTTTGCCATATCGAATTAGGATCTTGTTCATAATCTTTCATGAGATAATTAATGAGTTCTTTACTTTGTTGTTCTGAACCAATGATAGGTTCAAAAGTAGATTGGACTTCAACTTTCATTAGATGAACGGAAGAAGCAGTAGCTTTTAATTTAACTCCATACCTAGAACCTTGTTTGATAACTTCCGGAGTTTCTAATTTCATATCTTTAATAGTGGGATAGACGATACCATAACCAGATTGTCTAGCAACATTTAGTGCCGTTTTAATGGAATCCATTTCTTCTTTAGATTCTTTATAATTAGCAAATATTTTGATTAAACCAGCTTTCGAAGTAGCAGATTCTCCCATGATATCTTTTAAAGTAGCATTGTATAATTCATCATTAGCTTCTAAATTAATGGTAACAATACCGGTTGCCGCATCTAAATTACTAATATAAGATTTAGTAATATAAGGACTGTCTTGAAAATGTTCTAAGATGTAATCAATATCTTTTATTTTTTCAACACTGATGACGCTTTCTTTAATTTTTTCTAAATAATGTTTTTTAATTTCATGGTTTTTAGGGAGAGCATCAATCCAATCCGGAATTTTAACTTCAATATCAAGAACAGGAAATTCATATAAGGCTTTTTTTAAGATTTCCATGATTTCTACTTCATTCATTTTTTCGGCGCTGATTGGAAGGACAGGAACTTCGTAAGTATCCTCTAATTCTTTAGCAAGTCTTACAGTTTCGGTATTCGTAGGGTGAATACTATTTAAAATAACAATGAAAGGTTTACCAATTTCTTTTAGTTCCGTGATGACTTTAGCTTCAGCGTCCATATAATTGTTTCGAGAAATTTCTCCAAAAGAACCATCTGATGTTACCACAATTCCAATTGTAGCGTGATCTTTAATGACTTTTTCAGTGCCAATTTCTGCGGCTTCAATGAAGGGAATAGAATCTTCAAACCAAGGAGTTTTAACCATCCGAGGGTTACCATCTTCATCTTCGTAACCGGTTGCACCAGGAATAACAAAACCAACACAGTCAACTAATTTAATATTAGTTTTAAATTCGTCAACTTGGAGTTCAGCACCATTAGAAGGAACAAATTTAGGTTCTGTAGTCATTATGGCTTTTCCTTGAGCACTTTGAGGAATTTCATCTAAACAGTGTTTGCGTTCGTATTCATCGGTAATATTAGGAACAACTAAGTTTTCAATAAAACGTTTAATAAAAGTTGATTTACCGGTCCGAACAGCACCAACCACCCCTAAATAAATACTACCATTTCCGCGACTTGATATGGACTTAAGTAATTCTTTTTTTTCCATAATTTCACCATCTTTCAAACTTTCTACTTAACAATATGTGAAGAGTTAAAAAAATATAACAAGTTTCGTAAAAGAGAATAGGTATAGTTACTTTAAAGGTAAATTCTTGGAAAATACTTTACTATATTTTTAATATTTGTTATAATTTTTAATGAGGATGTGAATAATTATGAAAAAATATTTATTATTAGTAATAGCAATGATAGGTATGTTATTTGGAGGTTTAAGTAAAGTACAAGCTCAAGAAGTAACAATCTATTTTTTTAGGGGATATGATTGCCCTCATTGTGAAGATTCTTTAGATTTTATTAATAATAATAAAGATAAAATTGATTCAAGAATAAAAATAGTAACTTATGAAGTATGGAAAAATAAAAATAATGAAAAACTACATCAAGCTGTAGCGGATAAATTAGAAGTTCCAGAAACCAAAAAAGAAAGTGTACCTTTTATAGTGGTAGGAAATACTTATCAAGTAGGAATGGATGGAACTTTAAGTGATTTTAACGAAATGTTAGAGATGGCTAAAAAGTATTTAGATGAAGAAGAGGAATATACAGATATAGTTAAATTAGCAACAAGTGAACTAAAGAAAGAAAATAAAGATATAAAATTAAAATCTTATACTTTAGAACAATTATATGCCGATAATAAAGTAGCTTCTTACATAGTATTTGGCGTTTTTGGAGTTTTGGTTATTAGCTTTATTGGTTTTATTGTATTTTCAAGAAAAAATTAACTACTTTTTAGTAGTTTTTTAGACTGAGAAAGGATAAATTATGAAAGTTATATTACTTAGTGATGTGAAAAAAGTGGGGAAAAAGGATCAAGTAGTGGATGTTAGTGATGGTTATGCGAATAATTATTTAATTAAAAATAAATTAGCAGTTTTATATACTAAAAAGAGTAAAGAAGTATTAGATGAACAAGTAAGTGAAAGAAATATTTTAGAACAACAAAAAATTAAAGAATTAAATGAAATTAAAAAAGCTTTAGAAAATAAAATGTTTAATTTTAAAGTGAAAACAGGAAAAGAAGATAAAGTTTTTGGAAAAGTTTCAAGTAAACAAATTCAAGATGAACTTAAAAGTAAGGGATTTAATATTGATAAGAAATGTATTAAATTAAATAATGATTTAGATACTTTGGGAGTTCATGAAGTAGAAATAGTTTTACATAAAGAAGTAAGTTTTAAAATTAGAGTTAATTTAAGTAAGTAAAACTAGAATCAAAATAAAAAATTTACGTTAGTAAAAGAGGTGAAATAATGGCTAGTAGAACATTGCCTAATGATTTAGCAGCAGAAATGAGTGTTTTAGGGGTCGCTTTTTTAGATCAAGATAAGATTGAAATTATAAATGATTCAGTGACCGAAGATATGTTTTATAGTGAGAAAAATAGAACAATATTTAAAGCCATTATGGAGTTATATAAAACAGGAGAACCGGTTGATATCATGACTGTTAAAGCGGAACTTGATAAGAAGAAAGCTTTAAATGAAGTCGGAGGAATAACTTATTTAACGGAAGTTATTGATAGTGTGGTAACGGCAGCAAACTTAAATTATTATATAAAAATATTAAAAGAATTAGCCATAAGAAGAAATTTAATTAATACGGCGACAGATATCATAACTAATTCTTATAATGAAGAAAATGTAACGGGTTTACTAGATGAAGCCGAAAGAAATATTTTAAATGTTGTAAAAGTTAGACAAACTAGTGAGTTTGTACCCATTCATGAAATACTTAGAAGAGCCCAAGAACGATTAGAAGAATTAGCCAAAAATAAAAGTGATATTACGGGTATTCGTACCGGGTTTTATGACCTAGATCGGGCAACCGCGGGTTTACATGGAGGAGAACTAATTATTTTGGCTGCTCGTCCCGGGATGGGAAAAACTTCTTTTGCCCTTAATATTGCCACGAATGCCGCATTTTCAACTGATAAAGCAATTGCTATTTTTAACTTAGAAATGTCGGCTGAAATGTTAGTTAATAAAATGTTAGCTAGTATTGGAGGAATAGAATTATTTAGACTTAATACTGGTAAGATGGAACACAATGACTGGAAGAGATATAATGAAGCGATGAGTAAACTTGCCAATACCAATATTTATATTGAAGATAATGCAAGTATTACATCACCAGAAATTAAAGCAAAATGTCGGAGGCTTGCCAATGAAGGAACCGGGTTAGGTTTAGTAATTATAGATTATTTACAGCTTGTTACAACCGGTTCGAATCGAGTAGAATCACGGCAGGTTGAAGTTGCCGAAATCTCTCGTAGTTTAAAGACCATGGCTTTAGAGTTAGATGTGCCCGTGATTGCTTTAGCCCAACTATCCCGGAGTGTAGATAAAAGAGAAAATAAAGAGCCAGCTTTAGTAGATTTAAGAGAATCTGGTTCTTTGGAACAAGACGCGGATTTAGTTTTGTTTTTAAATCGGAAAGATTATTACGAAGCAAAATCGGAGAAAAAAGAGACGATTGTACCAATAGATGTAATTATTGCAAAACATAGAAAAGGTTCAACCGGTTTATATAAATTATTATTTGAACTTAATACCAGTAATTTTAAAAATTATTTAAGTCCAGATAATGTAAATGAGGTTTAATTATGAATAAAAAAAATATAATAACAATTTTATTTACTTTAATAATTTGTTTAATTTTAGTAGTATGTCATTTAGGAGATAAAGTATATGAAGAAGTTAATACTTTTTATCAAGTTTACTTAAATGGGAATGTTATTGGTGTAATTAGAGATGAAGATAAATTATATAAATTAATTGATGATAACCAAAGTAATATTAAATCGGAATATAATGTTACAAGTGTATATCCACCTACGAATTTAAAAATAGTTAAAACTAATACTTATAATAAAAGAATTGATAATGAAGAAGAAGTTTATAAAAAGATTGAAGATAAAGATGATTTTACAATTAGAGGATATAAAATATTAGTTAAAAAAGAAGATAAAGAATTTACAATAAATGTAATTGATAAAAATATTTTTTATGATGCTGCTAAAAGATTTGTTAGAGCTTTCTTAGATGAAGATGAGTATGAGAAATATATTAATAATAATCAAAGTGAGATTGTGGAAACTGGTAGAATTATTGAAAATATGGATTTTGCCGAAGATGTGACAGTTAAAGAAGATTTTATCAGTGTAAAAGATAAAATATATACTGATGAATTAGAATTAACCCAGTTTTTACTTTTTGGGGAAAATCCTGATACGAAAACTTATACAGTTAAGTTAGGGGATACAATTGAATCAGTATCAAATGCCAATCAGCTTAACCCAGAAGAATTTTTAACGGCCAATACTAAATATAAAGATCAAAATTCTTTACTACGAGTAGGAGATACGGTCAATGTTACTTTGATTAATCCCCAGTTAACGTTTGTTTATGATGTATTTCAAATATCTAATGAAATTGATTATTTTACAGCCGATGAAGTAAAAGACGCGAATAAACCTGAAGGGTTTAGAGAGACAACGGTCGCGGGACAAAATGGAGTTAACCGAGTTACGGAACGTTTTCAAGTAACTAATGGAGAACCAGAACAAGAAGTAGAAATTATTTCATCCGAGCAAATAAGAGAAACAATTAATCAAATAACCGTGGTGGGAACAAAGAGAACTAATATTTATGTACCACAAAATCCAGTAAATATTGGAGGAAGTTGGGGTTGGCCAACTAATAAAGGTTACGTCATTACTAGTTACTTTAGTTATCGTTGGGGTACACATCACGATGGAATAGATATTTCCGGAGCTGGTAATTATAACTCACCAATTTATGCGGTTGCCGATGGCGTAGTAGAATATGTTTACAGTGGTTGTCCGGGAAGAGGAAGCGGTCTTGGAGATACCTGTGGAGGTTCTTTAGGTAATCATATAATTATTAATCATGGTAACAATATATATATTATTTATGCCCATAATGCTTCTGTTAATGTCTCTAAAGGACAAAGAGTAACAAGAGGACAGAGAATTGCCAACATGGGTTCAAGTGGAAGAGCAACGGGAGTACATCTACACTTTTCGGTTTCAGTAGGTTATCCATATGCATCTGGCTCAACATTTCAAGATCCACTTAGTTTGTATCGATGAAATTTTGTGTTTTAGCAAGTGGTTCAGGGGGTAATTCTACTTATATTGAAACCGATAAATATAAGATTTTAATTGATATAGGGAAGAATCGAAAATATATTGTGGATAGTCTAAAAGAAATTGGGGTTGATGCTCAAGATATCGATTATATTTTTATCAGTCATTTGCATGATGATCATATATCAGCTTTAAAAACTTTTATCAAAAAATATCATCCAACGATTGTAATAAGTGCCCCTATGTTTCAAGAGTTAGAAGATATCCATGATTATGAACATATTTTAATTTATGAAGATGAAGTAATATTAGATAATTTAAGAGTTAAATGTATTCATTCTTCGCATGATGCGACTGATTCAAGAAATTTTATTTTTGAAAGTAATCAAAAATCAATAGTGTATGTAACTGATACAGGTTATGTTAATTATAAGAATTTTAAATATTTAGAAAATAAAGATATATATTTGTTTGAAAGTAATCATGATATTGAAAAGTTAGAGCATGGAACTTATCCTGATTGGCTTAAAAAAAGAGTTTTATCCGATTATGGTCATTTAAGTAATAATGCTTGTGGAGTTTATTTAGCTAAGTTAATTGGAGATAAAACGAAAAAGATATATTTAATGCACTTATCAAAAGAAAATAATACCGAAGAATTAGCATTAGAAGAAATTAAAAAGGTATTTCAAACTTATAATATTTTATTTCAAGATATTAAATGTGCAAAAGCCGATACAATTACTGATGTGGTAGAGATATGATAAAAATTATTTGTTTAGGAAAATTAAAAGAAGATTATTTAAAAGATTTATGTAGTGATTATTTAAAAAGAATTAATAAATATCATAAATGTGAAATAATTGAATTAAAAGATGAAGAAAATTTAGAAAGAGAAGCTCAAAATATTAAAAAATATATTGGAGCTAATGACTTTGTAATTACTTTAGAAATTGAAGGAAAAGAATTAGATAGTAAAGAACTAGCTTTACTTATCGATAAAACTTTTAATAATTATGGAACTATTACTTTTATTATTGGGTCATCAGAAGGTTTACATGAGAGGATAAAAAATTTAAGTAATTTTAAATTATCTTTTTCGAAATTAACATTTCCCCATGGTTTATTTAGAGGGGTATTATTAGAACAAATATATCGATCTTTTAAAATAAATAATCATGAAAGTTATCATAAATAGAATAAGGAGGAGTTATGAATATTCAAAATTTAAAAAATATTTTATTTAAGAAACTGGACTTATATCGCGATAAATTAACCGATAATGAAATTAGTCTTGATTTATTAAATGAAATTTTAATTAAGTTTAAACAAGGATATTTAATTAAAGAAGGACATGATTATTTAGAAGAAAAATATCAATTTAATGTAACGAAATATAATTTAGATACTGCGATTATGACAATCGAAAATGATTTATTTATTTTGGAATATCAACATAAAAAATTAAGTGATTATTATAATAAAATAAGATTAGTAATAAATGCTTTAGGATATAAACAAGTAATATCTTCAGATTTAAGAGATTTTATAAAAGAATTATTAGAAGAAGAAAAAATTAATAATGTTGATTTAATTAATATAATGGAAAGAATAAAAATACATAATAGTAATTGTTATGATAGTGAGTATAAAATAAAAGGTAGTGATCTTTATTTAATTATTAATATGGTTAATGGAGGTTATGAAAAGATAGTAATACCTGATAATGTTAATAAAGATAGTTTAATTGAAATAAGTAAAAAAACTATCAATTTAATTGACAGTAATAATATAGAAACTATTAAAGAAGTAAATCTTGTAGATAAATATAAAAATACGAATGATTTAATTTTTATATATACTTATATTTTAAAACATTATCAAGAAGAAATATATAATTTAGTAGAAATATTAAAAGAAAAAGAGTTTTATTTTGATATTAAAACTTTAGAAGATATTAAGAATGAATATAAAAGTTTATATCAAAAATATATGTGGGTAAGAGAAAAATTAGATATAATTAAAACTAAACCTTTAGAAGATAAAATAACTATAAATGATCTAGAAGTAAGCGAAAATAATTTAGAATATAAATTATATTATGCGAGTAATTATAAGGAACCAGATAAATGTTATTTGATGAAAGATTTAGAAAACATGAGAAAAGAAGCTTTAAATGAGGTTGCAGAATTGTTAAATAATTTTAAAATGGGGATAACTAATCGAGTTAAAATTTTAAGTACTGATAACTTTTTAGAACTTAAAAGTGATCAAATAAGAATTATTTTAAAACCTTTAGGAAGTAATAATTATGCAGTTATGGGAGCTTTTATTAAAAAAAGTGATAATGATAGGTTAGCTTATCAAAATATAATGGCAAGACCTATGCCAGAGCTTGATTTAGAATATAGTGAGGCAGTGGAAGAATATTATCAAAATTATATTAGGGAAAATGCTCGAAAGGGTTCAAGATAATAAATTAAATAAGAAGTACAGGTGAAGTTTAAATGATAGGTAATGATTGGGATGAAAAATTAAAAATTATTTGGGAAAGTGAAGGCTTTAAAAAGTTTTATAAAATTGTGGAACAAGAATATGCGACTAAAACAATTTATCCCCCGAAAGATCATATTTTTGAAGCTTTAAAACTAACTAGTTATAAAGATACGAGAGTGGTTATCGTGGGACAAGACCCATATCACGGGGAAGGAGAAGCCCATGGTCTTTCTTTTTCGGTTCAAAAAGGAGTAAAAGTACCTCCTAGTTTACAAAATATATATAAAGAATTATATGATGATTTAGGAATACCACCTAAAAATGATGGAGATTTAACTAATTGGGCTAAAAGTGGAGTTTTACTATTAAATGCCGTTTTAACTGTAATTAAAGATACCCCAGCTTCCCATCGCAATTTAGGTTGGGAGCGGTTAACCAATTATATTATTAGACTTTTAAATGAAAAAGAAGAACCAGTAGTATTTATTTTATGGGGAAATTTTGCCAAAGAAAAGGCCAGTTTAATAACTAATCCTAGACATTTAATTTTAATGAGTCCACATCCTAGTCCTTTTGCGGCTCGCTATGGGTTTTTTGGTTCAAAACCATTTAGTAAAACCAATGAATTTTTAAAGAAAAATGGATTAAAAGAAATAGATTGGAGCTTATAATAAAAAAGAACTCTTAGGTTTAAGGGTTCTTTATATTTTAAAATCATCAATAATTTCATCATCCATATCTTTGCCATCAAAGAATAATTTTACTTTAAATTTATGAATCTTAGCAATAAGATTAGAAGGAAATTTCCGAACAATCGAATTTTCCAAACTAGTATTTTTGTTGTAATAATTTTTTGTGGCGGTTAATTTTTCATCAAGACGTTTAATATTTTCTAATTCTTGATTTATTTCTTCGTTATCTTCTAAGTTTAAATCTTCTTGAACTTTTAAGATTAAAGTTAAACCTTCATTTAGTTTACGATCCATATCAAAATTAGAGATATTCATTTCTTTTAGTTTTTCATATTCTTTAAAATAATTTTTATTATCTTTCATTTCTTTTTTTAAAGTATTACTTAAACGAATAAGAATATCATATTTAAGACGTAAATTTTCATCAATGATACTTTCGGCTTCTTCAATTTTGGTTTTTAAATCATTTAATTTATTGAATATTTGAACATAGAAGATACCTATTAAACTAAGAATAATTATAATAATTAAAATTATAGATAAGAAATTCATATTATCACCATCTTAAGTATAACATAATTTAGACAAAAATTAAATTCAAATTAGCTTATTTTAGTTTTTTGTGTGATTAGCTTATTTTAGTTTTTTGACAGAAAAAGGGAGATATGGTATAATAGCCATATTAAAAAAGGGGGATAAAGATATGAACGGGGAAGAAATACTTAATTATTTAAGACAATCAGGGATAATTGAAAGAATAACAGATCCTTTAGTAATATCATCTTTAGCAGTAGCACTGGGAAGTGGAGTAGTAGCTTTTAGAAGACTGGGAACATTTCCTAATAAAAACTTTAATATAGATGATATAGAAAAAAACTTAGAATTTAAGAAAAAAGAAAATTTAGAGATAAATCCTTTAATTGAAGAAAAATATTTAAGTCGGGTAAAACTATTTATAGAAACAGTAAGTAGAGAAGATACTTCTTTTGATTTAACGGCTTTATCTCGGAATATTCCCACTTTAAAAATAAAACCATCAGTAGTTAATTTAATAGATAAATCCGATGGGGGTTATATATGTGGATATAATGTAATTGAAACTTGTTATAGAGATTATCTTAAAAGTATTTTTCATGAGCTTTTTCATATGTTAAGTACCATTGATACAGAAGAGGTCTTATTTTCAGGTTTTAGTTTATATATTCCTAGTAAAAAATTAGATATTGGAAATGGCATAAATGAAGGATATACCGAATTACTTAATAAAAGATATTTTAAAGATTATCTAAATGAAGAAGATCATACTTATGAAAAAGAAACATTACTTGTTAAATATTTAGAGTTAATTATAGGAAAAAAGACAATGGAAAACTTATATTCAAAAGCTAGTTTATATGGTTTAGTTGAGGAACTTAAAAAATATAATAATAATCAAGAAATAAAAAAATTTATTTATAATATGGATAAATTGTTATGGTTGGAAAGATTTGATAATAAATGGTTTAGAGTAAAAAAACTAGCTAAAAAGACGATTAAGGAAATTATCGTATTTTTAACGGTTTCTTATAGTCGGAAAAAAGAAATGGAATATAAAAAGGGAAATATTACCATAGAAGTTTATCAAGAAGAAGTAACACATTATTTTGAAAATTTAAGACAAGATTTAGATTGGCAAGAAAATATCTTAGATAATAATATTTTAGATAATAATTCGGTTTTGGCTTTGAGTCTTAGAAAAACGTATTAAAAAATTAATACGTTTTTTCAGAATAATCATGACTATAATTAATTCGTTCTTCAAAAGTTACATAGTTTAGATAAATCATTCGGAGTAAATACCAATCACCAGTTTTAGGATCACTAATAATTAAGTGATCACGACCGGCTTCTTCAATAATCCCTTCATAAATTTTGTCTTTCCATTCGTTAGAATCAGGATAAGAGTAATATACTTTTACTTTTTTACCTTTATTAAGTCGTAAAATATTTTCAATGTAACTTTGTTCTATAGGTAAAGAGGTAGTACTAAAATTGATATTGCCGGGTGGGGATTCTGAAGGATTGGGAGTATTGGTAGGAAAAGTAGGAGTACTAAAAAAATTACCGTTCATTTTATATTCACCTCGTAAAATTATATGGGATTTTTTTTAATTTATGTTGACAATTAAAGAAATTAATTTTATTATTTAGTAGAGGATAGATAATTATGGATATAAAAAAGATTGTAGAAGTAGTAACAAATAAAGATCGTTTACCAAGATTTTTATTTATGTTTTTAGGAGTATTCTTATTAGCTTTAAATTATAATATGTTTTTTGTAGAATATAACTTGGTTACAGGAGGGGTTAGTGGTCTATCCATTGTATTTAGTGAATGGTTAGGTT
Source organism: uncultured Bacilli bacterium (assembly GCA_947589695.1). Taxonomy (GTDB): domain Bacteria; phylum Bacillota_I; class Bacilli_A; order RF39; family UBA660; genus Caccenecus. Next base: position 887 of record CANQBY010000017.1, on the reverse strand, counting down.
GGAATCATGAAATATTTATATATGTAGTTAATTTAGCCTTGTTAGTTTTGAGTTATTTTACGTTGGGATATAATAAAACAAAAAAAGCTTTAGTAAGGGGCAAAGTAAAAGCTTTAGTGGGAAGTATTTTATATCCTTTGATGGTTACTTTTACTTTGCCCCTTAGTAAAGTTTTAGCACCTTATTTTAAGTTTGATGATTTTATAATTGTATTAGTTTTAACTTCGATAATATATGGATTTGCGAATGGTCTCATATATAAGATGGGTTATAATACCGGGGGATCGGATATAATTATGCATATTATGAGTAAATACTTGCATATGCCTGAAGGTAAAGCTAATTTTATTAGTAGTGTAGTTATTATTTTATTTGCTGGGATAATAATGGGAGTTAAACAAGTAATATATTCTATAATTATAACTTATATTTTTAGTATTATTGTAGATAGAATGATTATTGGAATATCAAAGAGGAAACTATTTTTTATTCAAAGTGAAAAAGTGGAAGAAATAGAAAAAGTAATAATAAATGATTTGCATGTAGGAGTAACTATTTTAAATGGTAAAGGGGGATATTCAAATAAAGCTAGAAAAGTTTTAATGTGTGTAGTACCAACCAATGATTATTATTATTTTAAAGAAATTATTCAAGCGATAGATAAAGAGGCTTTCTTCATTATTAATGATTGTTATGATATTGAAGGGGGAACAATAAGTTCAAGAGGAAAAAGTTTAGATGATATCTTTTAAGAAAAGGTATCTTTTTTAAGGGAAAAAGAAAGAAAAAAATAGTTTTTAGGTAACAAAACTTTTCCTTGACAAACGTATAAATGTTTGTTATAGTGATTATACAATAGAAAAGCCAAAAGGAGGGTTTTGTGATGA
>CANQBY010000016.1 GCA_947589695.1 uncultured Bacilli bacterium | reverse complement strand
AAATAAATTTTGGAAGGTAATTGTGGCCATTGTTTTGGTTTCTGTATTAATAGTCACTCCTTCTTTAGCTTCGATTGCTTGATGTAAGCCTTCACTAAATTGTCTTCCATGCATAAGTCTTCCTGTAAATTGATCAACAATAATAACTTGATCTTCTTGCACTACATAATCTACATCTTTTTTAAATCCATAATTTGCTTTTAATGCTTGATTTAAATGGTGAACTAAAGCTGTATTATCTATATCATATAAATTTTTTAAATGAAATATTTCCTCAATTTTCTTACTACCAGCTTCGGTTAATGAAACATTTTTGGTTTTTGCATCCACCACATAATCATCATCTTCTTTTAATCTTTTAACCGCTCTATCTGCATCAATATATAAATTATTTGAATTAAAACTACCTCCGGAAATAATTAAAGGAGTTCTAGCTTCATCTATTAAAATTGAATCAACTTCATCGACAATACAAAAGTTAAGTGGTCTTTGAACTCTATTATTTGCTTGTACCACCATATTATCTCTTAAATAATCAAAACCAATTTCATTATTTGTCGAATATAAAATATCACAATTATAAGCTGCTTGTTTTTCGGTTGCACTTAATTCTCGCATATTAAGACCAACTGTTAAGCCTAAAAAGCGATAAATATTTCCCATCCATTCAGAGTCCCTTTTTGCTAAGAATTCATTGGCTGTAACTACATGCACTCCTTTGCCAGGTAAAGCATTCAAATATGTTGGCATAGTGGCTGTTAAAGTTTTACCTTCACCAGTTTTCATCTCGGCAATATTACCAAAATGTAGGGCTAAACCTCCCAGTATTTGCACATAATAAGGTTTTTCACCAATAACTCGGTAAGCTGCTTCTCTAACAACCGCAAAAGCTTCCACTAATATATCATCTAAAGTTTCGCCTTTTTCTAATCTTTCTTTAAATTCTATTGTTTTATGAGCTAAATCCTCATCAGATAGTTTAGTATATTCTTCATCTAAAGCAACAATCCTATCTGCTATCTTTTCAAATCTTTTTAATTCTTTATATTCGGTATCTAAAAGTTTACGTAAAAATCCCATGTTATTCACCTTCCATAAATAAGATTATAACATAATTCTAAAAGTAGTACAAACTAATTTAACAAATAAACTAAAATAATCTCGAAAAATTTTTTAAAATTAATCCAATTTTCTTGCAATTCTCCAAATATTTGTTATAATTAAAAAAGCTTTTTAAAAACGAAGGGGGGTAACATCATGGATAAACAATTAGAGCAAAATTTTCAAAAATTAGCTAAAAATATCATTATTCGTTTACAAAATGATATTATTGAAGGTGCTGATTATCTTAAATATCATGCTTTCTTTAAACTAGGTTTAGAATATCAAATCTTTAAAAATGATTTACTTATATCCTATATTGAAGGATTAATTAATGCTCAAGTCGAAAATAAATCAGCAGAAGCAATAATGCCTCTTAAAGATGAAGTATGTGTTATTTATACTAATTTAATAAGTAAAAAAGTAAGATAATTAGATAAATTTTATCAAACAAAAATGACTATTTCTAGCCATTTTTTTTATTTTACATTAATAATCCCAAAGTTTCCATCTCGTCTTTTATACATAACAGAAACACATTCTTCATCAATATTTTTAAATACAAAGAAATCATGATTTAAAAGATCCATTTGAAGCATTGCTTCTTCTTCATCCATAGGTTTAGTATCAATATTTTTTCTTTTAACGACACTAACATCTTCCTCTTCATCTTTTTCTACTTCAAAATCCGTATTAATATCCAACTGCATTACATTTTTATATTTTCGATTAAGTTTAGTTTTATTCTTTCTAATTTGTCTTTCTAATTTATCCACAACCAAATCTATCGCGGCATATAAATCACTATGTTTTTCTTCTGCTCTTAAAGTAAACTTATTTGTAGGAACTGTTACTTCAATAATTTCTTCATTGTTTCTTACTCGAATAATAATTTGCGCTTTTATCTTACTCGCATTTTCAAAATATTTATCAAGTTTTCCTAATTTTTCTGTTATATAATCTTTAATTGATTTTGTAACAGTTATTTTATCCCCTCTTATCTGTAATTCCATAAAATCACCTTACCTTTAATCAATTATATCATATAAAATTTAAAAAAACTACTAAATAATTAGCAGTTAGCCATTAAATAGTAGTCAATTCTTTTTCACAAACATCAACTGCTTGTAAACCCTTTGAAGTCTCAATAAGTTTAAAATCAACTATTGCCCCTTCTTTTAAAGTTTTGTAGCCATCTTTAACAATGTTTGAATAATGAACAAAGATATCTTCTAAATCTTCATATTGAATAAAGCCATAACCCTTTTCATTATTGAACCACTTAACTTTACCTTGCATATCACACCTCGCCTTTCTACCTCATATTAAAAATAACATACAAGCCACCCCCAACTCAATAAAAACCGTTCGACAAATTTCGCAAAGGAAATTGTTTCGCATTATTAAGCCATTCCAAAGATACCATATTTAAAATAAAATTTAAACTTATCTGTCTAAAAATCCTAAATTTTATGTCTTAAATACACTTTATTTATTCTTTAAACATAATTTTAAATATTTAAAACCCAAAATAAAATACTTTAAGCAAACCCAATATCAATTACCTTAAGAATAAGTTATACTATTTTCGAAGTAAAGGAAGTAAAATATGAAAGAAAAATTCATTAGTAAAAGTATAGATTTTATTAATAAATATGAAACATGCGATGACCTAAAACTTCTTAAATTAAAATATGGTTTAGAAGGTATATACAATATAGTTTTTAAAATAATAGTAGTTCTATTTATAGCTATTATCACCAAAACTTTAAAAGAAACCATATTTGTTATTCTATTCTATGGAGGGCTTAGAACTTTTAGCTATGGCATACACGCGAAAACTAGTTTAGCTTGTTGGATTACAACCCCTATTCTTTATAACCTTATTCCCATCATGATTAAAAACTTTGTAATTCCTTCATATATAGGTTATATTATATTAATTTTAGGTTTTATATCCATGCTTCTGTTTGCTCCAGCCGATACTCCTAAGAAACCTTTAATTCATCAAAAGCATCGGTTAACTTGCAAAGTTCTTTCTATTTTAATTGTAGTTCTTTACACAGTGATATATTTATATTCTAATAATATTTTAATTAATAATGCTTTAATTTACTCATTATTAATTCAAATAGTTTGTATTAATCCCATAACTTATAAACTTACTAAGACTCAATTTAATAATTATAAATATTATCATAAAAAATCCTAATAATGGTTTAAATTATTTTATATATATTTAAACAAATAAGAATAAAAAGGAGGTAAAAAAACATGGAATTCTTAGCTAGTTTATTAAGCAATATTGCTGAATCTTTATCAGTTTCACCAGCTTGCGCATGGCTTTTCTGGGATGAACCTGAATGTCCAGAAGAATTATTATAATATAATAATTCAAAAAATATTTACATATTTTATTGTAAACAATATAAAGCGTTTAGAATATTAAACGCTTTTTTATTTTTATCTTACTTACAAATATATCATTAATAATTTCAATTTTTACTATAGCTTCTTTTTCTCTTAACATTGAAAATAAACCTAAACCTCGCTTTTTAGATTTAGTTGAATATTCTATTTTACCTAAATCATCAATATCCAAATTATCAGAAAAAGAATTTTTAATTTCAAAAATTATACAATTTTCTTCATCATAAAGATCAACTATAATTACTTTTTCTCTACTTTTTATTGCTGATTCAATCGCATTATCAATTGAAAGTAACACCTTTTCTACAAATACATTATATTTTCTAGGAGTCAAAACCTCAAATATATCATATTTTATTTGATTATTAATTTTAATTGAAAGTTTATCTAAATAAGGGTATAACTTTTGATAAATTATACCATTTAAACCATAAGGTATTTCCTTAATTTGCTTTGTATAATTTATAGTTTTACTATTATGCTTTAAAAAATCATCTATTAAAACCTGAGCCTTTTTATTCGAAACAGATTTAATACTTAATAATTTTGCAGCCAAATTATGTTTAAAAATTCTATTTTCAGCATCAATTTTAATATAAAAATCATTATTCTCTTTTAATGTTTTTAAAAAAACTTTATTTTCTAACTTATCCATTCTACATTTTAAAAGCAAAATAATGGTCATAGCCAAAAAGAACATTACTAAAAACAATAATACACTTATTCTTAAATGTTTAATATTAATAACTAAACCAACTCCAACCACAATTACAAATATACTTATAGCTATAATAATAAAATTAAAATATTCAATCTTCGTAAACAACATATAAACATAATTAGTAAATCTTTTTATTATTTTTAAATTACCAAATAAAATTAATGCCACACTTAAAAGTGCTGTTGGAAATATTTTAAACAATGGACTATAAATATTTACATTCCATACATAATTTACCAATGATAATAAAACCATAAATAAGAAATCAAAGAATACTCCATATAACCATACAAAAATCGAATAGAATAGTAATTTCTTTAAACTTAAATTATTAATTAAATAAAATAAATATGGATAAAAAATGAAAAAAGATATAAAGCTTAATGAATTTATTTCATAATATTTTATTAATGTCATACCCAAAACACCGAATAAAAACACTAAACATATTTTTAAATTAATTTTTACCTTAGAATCAACTAACTTATAATACAAATAACAAAAACCAAATGTACATAAGAAACAAGCTAGATACCATTCTAGAAACTCAAGCATTTTCAATCTCCTTCCTAAACTTTTTAGAAAGCATATCCACTTTCATTCCATTATCTAAAAGAAAATAACCATCTTTAAAATTAAATTCTTCTACTCTCCCTGTATTAACTATACAAGATCTATGACATTGTTTGAATCTCTTATCTAGTTTAGGTAATATTTCTTTTAAAGACATATTAACAATAAAAGTATTACTATCTGTAACCATCACTAATTTTCTATCATTTTTATCTCTAAAAATATACAAAATATGTTTATAATACACATTTAAATCAGCATTATTAGCTTTATAACTAAACATCTTATTATCAAAATTTTGTTTTACAATTTCTCTAATATCCTTTTTAAATCTTTTATCAAAATCATGAAATTTTTCAATAAAATCAAAAACATTATAAACACTTCTATGTACTGATTCAAACATTTTATCATGATTTGTTATAAAAATAATTTCACTTTCCCAATCTTCTTTTCTAATTAATTTAGCTACACTTATCCCACTAACTTTCGCATTACCTAGTTCAATATCTAAAATATAAACTTTTTGCACATCACCATTTTGAATTTCTAATTTTAAATTATCATCAACTTTGGTAAAACTTTTAATCTCCTTTTCAATATTAGTCATTTCTTCTAATAACTTTTTAATATGCTTAATTTCTTTTTCATCGTCATCCACAATTACAAACCTTACCATATTTTTATCACTCCATCAGTTACTATGTTTACTATAAGTAATTATATTATATAATTGCTTTAAAGTCAAAAAAAAAATATGATGTTAAACTCCATATTTTTTTACCTTTAGTAAACTTTCTGTTAAAAAAGATTCTGGTTTATCTATATAATAGATCATCTTATCTTTTAATTTTATCTGTGAAATATACTTATTAGAACCAAATAATATAATATCTTTCTGATTAATTTTATCGATAATACTAAGGATTTTGGGAATATCTTTAAAATAATCTAAATCTATATATATCCCTTTATCTAAATTAATAACCATATAATTTTTATTCACTTCAATATATATTGCTTTATCTAAATCTAAAATATCTTTTAATTCTTTAAATTCAATTTTTAAATAACCTAAATCTTCAAAAATACTTTCTAAATAAAATTTGTCACTATTTCGATAATAGCTATTAAATACAATTTCCACTTTATCATTTAAGATACGATTTTTTATTTTCTCTTCTTTTAAAAAACGGATATATTCTTCCCTAAATTTTTCTTTATTATCAATATATCCCTTATTAATACTTTGAAATTCTCTTTTAACTATTTTATCTTTATTAATTAAAGCTAGGTTATTATCTACAATATAAATAGTCATTATTTAAGGGTACTAACATCCATTTCATAATAAGCTTCCGGATTTATAATCACACCATTATAATAAACTTCAAATAATAAGTTGGCTTTATCTTCACTAATTTTGCTAACACCTGATCTTGCTATAACATCCCCTTGTTTTAATTCATCTCCCACTTTTACTTTGACATCACTCACACTATAATAGATAGTTCTTAAATTGGGACTATGTTCTATTTCGATAACTTTTCCTAAAATCTCATCATCTTTAATTGCTTTAACTACCCCATCTAACGTCATAATTACATCAAAATCTTCACTGCTTGCATATAATACCCCTGTATTTTTCATATAAGTATTTTTAAAATAGATTAATGCTTTTTGTTGACTGATTTCATCGGCGTTATTATCATAAAAAGGTACTTTAACTTCGAGGGTATCACTAATATATGGTTTAACTACCCCTAAATTTACCTCTGTATCCGTATTGACAACCGGAATGCTACTATTATCTTTTAAAACTCCAATCGCATATAAATAATCAGGATTATCATTCATTAATGAACTAATAATACTTACCGCTCCAAAAACTACCATTAAAATAATTACATATAAAGTTGGTAGAACATAACCTCTCAATTTCTTTTTCTTCAAACTTACATCACCTTTCTCTCTATTAAGGTGAGCAAATAATTTTATTTTATACTAAATATTGGTAATTTCTGTATTTTGATAATAATGCTTCAAAATATCGGTATAACTATAACCTTCTTCCGCCATACCCTGGGCTCCATACTGACTCATTCCAACTCCATGTCCAAAACCATAAGTAGTAATAATGGCGTTATCTCCCTTAACACTTATTTGAAAATCTGTTGATTTAAGTCCTAATTTATTAAAAACTTCTATTCCCGTAAACTTTTTCCCATTTATAACTAAATCCCGAATATAGTTATTGCTTGCTCTATTTACATTACTAATTAAAATCGTATTTCCACTTAAACCTAATTTATTTAAAAGCTCTGTTTTCTTAATTGTTCTTGTACTTTTAATACTCCCAAAATTCCGATCCCAACTTGATTCTACACTTACTAAATAACTTTTATTTTCATTAAAAACATTAGAGGCATTATCCGTATAACCATTAGATATTGCAAAATAATAAGCACTAATTATATCACCATTATAAGTTAAAACTTCCCCCTTTGTAGCTTCTACTGCCTCTTTTATTTTATCATAATAATATTGATAGGAACTTCCCCATTTTTTTTGCATAGCTTCCTTATTTATATAAACCTGATCATTCACCGTTGTACTTAAAACATAATTACTATTTCCCCCTTGTTTATTAAGGGCAAAACTTCTTGCAGCGACAGCCTGGGCTTTTAAAGCTTCCATTTGAAATGAAGCCGGCATTTCCCCAGCAACCACCCCGACAATATATTCCTCTAAATCTATATAATATGGATTACTTTTATTTTTATTATTACTGATTAATACTTGTACTTCTTTTTCTTCTTGCTTTTCTTCCTCTTTTTCTAAAGGTTTAACTTCCAAACTGTAAACTTCCCCCAAAGTATCTGCCATTACTACTTCTTCTTTACTATTAGTAACAAACGTTACCGGTATTAAAACTAATATTATTAAAACAAGTATTCTGTTCATTAGTCCTCCTCTATCTAATAATATGAAGAGCCTCTTAAAAAAATTATATTCAAAGCTTAAGTTTATTCTTGTAAAAACAAGCTATAATAGGTATAATATATAAAGAATAGAGGGATAATATGAAACAAACCTTAAAAGATATTAATATTGATAATAAACGTGTTATTGTTCGTTGTGATTTTAATGTACCTATCACTAATGGTAATGTCTTAGATGATACCAAAATTGTTAAAAGTTTAAAAACTATTAATTATTTATTAGAACATAATTGTAAAATAATTTTATTAAGTCATTTAGGCCGAATTAAAACCGAAGCCGATAAACAAACCAACTCTTTAGCTCCGGTAAAAACTGTTTTAGAAAAATATCTTCATAAAGAAATTAAGTTTGCCCCCGACCTTTTAAGTTCCGAAACTTTAAATATGGCTTTAAATCTAGCTCCAAAAGAAGTACTTCTTTTAGAAAATACAAGATTTTTAGATATTCCTGATAAACTCGAAAGTAATCTTAATTTAGAAACTGCCCAAACTTTAGCTAAAATGGGAGAAGTTTTTGTAAACGACGCTTTTGCCTCTTCCCATCGTGCTCATACTTCCGTAGTTGGCATTCCTAAATTTCTTCCTAACTGCTTAGGTTTTCTTGCCGAAGAAGAAATAAATATGCTTAATAATCTAGTGTTAAATCCCGTTCATCCTTTTACTGTTCTTATGGGTGGTGCTAAAGTTGATGATAAAATTCCAATTATTAAAAGTTTATTACCAAAATGTGATTATTTATTGTTAAGCGGTGGTATTGCTAATTCTTTTTTAGCAGCCCTCGGTTTATCTGTAGGTGCTTCTCTTAAAACCGATAATCCTGATATCATCACGGAACTAAAAAAAATAATGCTTGAATATAAACCCAAATTTGCTTTCCCTTTAGACGCGATTGTAACTCCTAGTTTTGCTAAAAATCCTGAGCTTAAAAATATTAATGAAATAGCTCCCAATGATATTATTAAAGATATTGGTTCTAAAACCATTAATAAATATCAAAATATTATTAATAATAGTAAAACTATTTTTATTAATGGTACCATGGGAGTATATGAAGAAAAAGAATATAAAAATGGCACCTATGAAATTTTAGAAATCTTAAAAAATAGTCCCGCGACAATTGTTATTGGTGGTGGTGATACTATTTCCGCCGTTAATAATTTAGGTTTTAAAAATAATTTTCCAAATATTTCTAGTGGGGGTGGTGCTACTTTAGAATACATTGCTAAAGGTAGTCTTCCCGGTATTGATATTATAAGTGAGGTTGAACCAGTTGAAGTACTTGATTTGTAATTTAAAAGCCCATAAAGATTATTTTGATATGGTTATCTATCGTGATAATCTAAGAGATTTTCATTATCCCAATTTAGAATTAATTGTTGCCCCTCAAACCGCTTATCTTTCTCTTTTTATGCATGATAACTTATCTTTATGTACTCAAAACTTAGATTTATACCAAGATAAATGTTTAACGGGCAACACTTCCTTAAAAGCTTTAAAAAGTCTAAATGTTAAATATGTTTTAGTGGGTCATTATGAACGACGAAAATATTATAAAGAAACAGAAACTGATTTAATTACAAAAATTAATTTAGCCTTAACTAATAATTTAAAAGTCATTTATTGTGTTGGCGAAACTATCGAGGAATTAAAACGTAAAGTTGATTTTCAAATTTTAGAAAAAAGTATTGCTCGTATTTTAAATAATGTTCCCTCTAATTTATTAAGTAACATTATTATTGCTTATGAACCTACTTATTTAATTGGTCATAACACTACTCATGATATTAAAAAAATAACCGAAAATATTAACTTTATTAAAGATCTTATTAATAATTATTATGAAGGCCAAGTAAAAGTGGTTTATGGTGGCAATATTACTCCCGAAAATATCACTAATTTTTTAGATATTCCTAATCTAGATGGCTTTATTATTGGTAATGCCTGTCTAAATCCTGCAAATTTAGCAAAAATAATCTATAATATGACTAATGAAGAGAGATAACTCTCTTTTTTCGACACCATTCGACACCGTTTTACAAAATTAGACAAAACTTGTCACAAGATTTACTTGATACTTTAAGGTATGTATGCTACAATAATCATGCGTGTAGTAAAAAGAAGCTAAATTAAAAAGAAAAAAAGGAGAACAAAAAATGGAAAACGAAATTAGAGTTTTAGTTGTTGATAATAACCAAAATATCACTTCTAAAATTCAAGAACAATTTAGTAGTCACGCAGTAATCAAAGTAGTAAAAACTATTCATAATGGAGAGGAAGCTTTAGATTACATTCTTTCATCTAAGAACGAATTTGATTTAATAGTTATGGATTTAATCTTACCTGAAGTAGATGGATTAACCATCTTAGAAAAGATGAAAAATGAACATATCAAGAAAAAAGTTATTGTCATAACTAGTTATAAAAAAGAATATACCGTAAATATGACTAATAACTATGGTGTAAGTTATTATATGTTAAAACCTTTCAGCATGTTAGCCCTTGAAACCAGAATTTTAGAGTTAGCTAATCATGATTACATCAAAACTATTGAATTAAGCGAACAAGAAAAAGCGATACATGTCGCAATTAGTAAATTATTACATCAATTAGGAATTCCGAGTCACATTAAAGGTTATGCCTATATTCGTGAAAGTGTATTCTTATTTTATAAAAATAGTGATGCCTACAGTGGAATTACCAAAGAAATATATCCCGAAGTTGCCCTTCGCTATTCCACTACCGCGTCTCGTGTCGAAAGAGCAATTAGACATGCGATTGAAGTCAGTTGGACTAGAGGCGATTATGACCTCATGGAAGAAATATTTGGTAACTCTGTTGCCTACGACCGAGCTAAACCCACCAACTCAGAGTTTATTGCCACTCTAGCCGATCGTCTAAGATTTGATCGTAAATTAATTCATTCCTAAAAGGCCTAAGCCTTTTTTATTTGTATTTTTATTCATTTTGTGTTATCATAATTTATGAAAAGGTGAGAATATGCGTAAAATTCTAACAGTTATTTTGGATGGTTTTGGATATCGAGAAGAGGAATATGGTAATGCTATCAAAATGGCCGATACTAAAAATTTTGACCGGCTATGGAATACTTATCCTCATGCTACCCTTTATGCTTCTGAAGAATATGTTGGATTAAATAAAGGCGAATTTGGTAATAGTGAAATTGGCCACATGACAATCGGTGCTGGTCGCGTTATTAAACAACATGGCCCTCGTATTACTGACTTCTTAAAAGATTATAAAAATTCGCCGAATGAAACTTTTACCCAACTTCTTACCGAAGCTCAAAATAAAACTATTCATATCATGGGTTTATATAGTAATGGTATGGTTCACTCTAACCTTGACCATTTTTTAACTATCTATGATATTTTAAAAGAACACAATGCCCAAAATATCCATTTTCATCTTATCACCGATGGTCGTGATACTAAAGTTAATGCCGGAGTTAACTTTGTAAATGAATTAGAACAAAAAATTAAAGATGATCCAAACACGGATATTTCTACTATCTGTGGCCGCTATTATGCGATGGACCGAGATACCAATTATGATCGGACCAAAGTTTATTATGATTTAGTAACAAGAGGTATTGGTATTAGTGCTAAATCAGCAACCGAAGGTATTTTAAGTTTATATAAAAAAAATCAAACTGATGAATTTCTCTATCCCATTATTGTTAATCCTAAAGGTACAATTAAAGATGGTGACATCCTTCTTTGGATGAACTTCCGTAGTGATCGAGGAAAACAGATTTTACGAACATTTACTAATCCTAATTTTCCTGAATTTAAAACTTATCATTATGAAAACTTATCAGTCTATTCTTTTTTCCCACTTGATAAAGATATAAATACCCAAAATATTTTAGAAGATATTGAAGTAACTAATTCTTTAGGCAAATATCTAAGTACTTTAGATATCACTCAAGCCCGAATTGCCGAAACGGAAAAATATGCTCATGTTACTTATTTCTTTGATGGAATGTATAATGGTAAAATCGATAAATGCGACAAAATATTAATCCCTTCCCCTAAAGTTGAAACTTACGATTTGCAACCTGAAATGAGTGCAACTGAAATAACTAAAAAAACAATTAATGCGATGGAAAAAGATACCGATTTCATTTTTATGAATTTTGCTAATCCGGATATGGTTGGCCATACTGGTAATCTAGAAGCAACTATGAAAGCTGTAACCACTGTCGATGTTTGTTTAGGAAGACTTTATGAAGTAGCCAAAGATAATTTCTATACCATGTTTATTCTCGCGGATCATGGTAATGCTGATATTATGTTAGATGAATCTGAAAATCCTGTAACTACCCATACTACCTCCAAAGTTCCCTTTATTATCACTGATTCCAATGTTAAATTAAAAACAAGCGGTGACTTAAGCAATGTTGCTCCAACCATTTTAGAATATATGGATATAGCTATACCCGATGAAATGGTTGATACTCCATCATTGTTGATAAAATAATATTTACTAACAAAAAATTCTAGCCCAAACTAGAATTTTTTTATTTTAAAATACTTTTAGGATAAGGTTTCCTCTCATCAGTTCTCCCAACCAAATAATCAATTGATACATCATAAAAATCCGCCAGTTTATTTAACTTTTCTATTGAAATCAATACCGAACCAAGCTCATATTCACTATATTGCTGTTGTTTTATTCCCAAATATTGTGCTACATCCTTTTGTAATAAATCTTTGTCTTCTCTTATTTCTCTTAACCTATTTATATTCATCATTATCCACCAAAATGATTTTCTCATACAAATGATATTTTGTATTGACTTTACAAGTGATAACTTGTATAATTTAATTATATACAATACATCACTTGTGTAAAAAAGTCTATGAAGTATAACTTAGGAAAGGAAGTAAGATAAGAAATGAAATTCGAAAAACTAGATATTAGTAATAGTAAAAAAGGAAAATGGTTTTTATATGGCTTAGCAATGGG
>CANQBY010000015.1 GCA_947589695.1 uncultured Bacilli bacterium | reverse complement strand
CCCCCCCCAACTAGGAATAATAAGCCTAAAGTTAATAATATTTTTCTCTTTTCCATTAAAAAAACCTCTTTCTGGATATTATTATAAATTATGTTTTTTAAAGTTGCATTACATTCGACAAAACTTATCATAATATCTTATATTTTTTTACTTTATATTTCTAATATACAATATTATTGATATTTTTGCAATATCTTTTTCGTAATTTTAAGTAAAGAAAAAAGAGCTAAGCTGCTCTATAATCATCTTCCATAGTAAATACAATATTTTCTTCTATCCATTCTTTTCTTGGCTCTACTTTATCTCCCATTAAAACTGATACTCTTTTTTCAGCAAGTGCGGCATCATAAATATTTACTCTAATTAAACTTCTTGTCTCAGGGTTCATAGTAGTATCCCAAAGTTCTTCTGCATTCATTTCCCCTAAACCTTTATTTCTGGATATATCAGGTTTGCCTGGATTATCGGACACGATTTGATATCTTTCTTCATCTGAATAAGCATAAAAATGTTTTTTCCCATAATCAATTTTATATAAAGGTGGTTTAGCAATATAAAGTTTTCCGGCTTCAATTAAAGGTCGCATAAATCGATAAAAGAAAGTTAAAAGTAATATTTGAATATGCGAACCATCGACATCGGCATCGGTCATAATAATTACTTTATCATAATTGCTATCTTTTGCTTCAAACTCTGGACCTACTCCCGCGCCAATAGTATGAATAATTGTATTTATTTCTTCATTTTTTAAAATATCTGCCACATTCGCTTTTTCGGAATTAATAACTTTCCCTCTTAAAGGTAATATAGCTTGAAACCGTCTATTTCTTCCCCCTTTGGCCGAACCTCCCGCAGAATCTCCTTCCACTAAAAAGAGTTCGTTCAAATTGGGATTTTTGGTGGAAGCTGGCGCAAACTTTCCTGATAAATTCTTTTCTAGTTTGCTTTTGCCTTTGCCATTTCGTGCTTCTTCTCTTGCTTTTCTGGCGGCTTCCCTGGCAAGCTTGCTTTTGCTTGCTTTATCAATTATATTTAAGGCAATTTCTTTATTTTCTTCTAAGAAAAATTTTAAGTTTTCATAGGTTATTGCTTCTGTTATACTTCTAGCTTCTGGTGTTCCTAATTTTCCTTTTGTTTGTCCTTCAAATTGTAATAAAGCTTCTGGAATCTTTAAATTAATAACTGCACTTAAGCCTTCTCTTACATCGGATCCTTCAAATGTTGCGTCTTTTCCTTTTAAAATATTATTATTTTTCACATAATCATTAAAAGCTTTGGTAATTCCGGTTTTAAATCCTACTTCATGCGTTCCTCCATCAATAGTTTTAACATTATTGACAAACGATAAAATATTTTCATTATAAGAATCGGTATATTGCATTGCGACATCTACTTCAATATTTCCCTTAGATGAAGCAAAACTAATTACTTTATGCAGTACTTCTTTATCTTCATTCATATATTCTACAAAATTAACTAACCCATTCTCGTAATGATATTTTACTTGTCTATTATTTTCTTCATCAATTACTTCAATCGTTACATTAGGAATTAAAAAGGCACTTTCTTGCATTCTTTCCGTAATAGTTGTATAAGAAAAATTACAATTTTTAAATATTTCATAATCTGGTAAAAATGTTACAATTGTTCCGGTTTTATTAGTAGTTCCTATCTTTTTTAAAGGACTTTCTACTTTTCCCCCCTCACAAAATCTTATGTTATTAATCTCTCCATCCCGGTAAATTATGACATCCATTTTTTTAGATAGAGCATTTACAACGGAACCTCCAACCCCATGTAATCCTCCACTTACTTTATAGTTACCTTCTTCAAATTTACCTCCCGCATGTAAAACAGTATAAATTACTTCTGGTGTTGATTTTCCTGATTCATGCATTCCGGTTGGTACTCCTCGTCCATTATCCGCGATAGTAATTGATCCATCTTTATGCATAACAATTTTTATATAATTACCATATCCATTAATAATCTCATCAATTGAATTATCTACAATTTCCCATACTAAATGATGAAGCCCTCTTTTATCTGTTGAACCAATATACATTCCTGGTCTTTTTCTTACTGCTTCTAA
The DNA here is from genome assembly GCA_947589695.1 of uncultured Bacilli bacterium. Classification (GTDB taxonomy): domain Bacteria; phylum Bacillota_I; class Bacilli_A; order RF39; family UBA660; genus Caccenecus. The sequence continues at coordinate 10,843 of CANQBY010000015.1, read as the reverse complement.
TCCTTCTAATATTTTTATTGATGATGCATCATATTTAGTTTCTTTTGCCATTTATTATTCACCTACTATTTATTATACCAAAATCCTTAAAAAATGTAAAATAACTTAACATTATTTTACATTTGTTCTTGGCCATATAACTTCTAATTTTTTATTATCATCTATTTTTTTCTTTAAACTTAATACTAAAGGTTTCATTTTTTCTTCTTCTTCTTTATTAAGTAATGCTGATCTTTCACCCTTTATTAAATAAGTTCCATATAAAGTACATAAATCTACTTCCTGATTATTTTTATATGTTTCAAATATTAATAATCTTTCTTCTTCATTAAAATCATACTTTTGAAATATTTGCCTCGTATATCTTGAACCCTTTAAAACAAAACCTAAGATTTCTTGTTTACTTAAATGATAACTACATGTATAAGCTAAAAATAATACTTTATCGAGTATTTCTTTATTAAACAAATTATAATTTTGTGATAAATACTCCATAAATTTTTGTTTTTCTTCTTTAGATTGTCCCATTAATATTCTTGTTGTAATATGATTAACATAAAACTTATCTAACGCTCCAAATAAATATGGTAAATTATCATAATCAAGCATTAAATTATCTAATATTTGATAATTATACCTACATTTAGTTTTACAAACCCATTCTCTTAAAGCTTCTTTATTATTAGTTTTCTCTATTTCTTTTGCTATATAATTTATATCTTCTTCCCTAAATGTCTCATTATTTAAATTATTAAATATATTATCTAAATATTCTCTAATATCACTTATTATATATTTACTGGTATTATCATCATTTTTTTCATTTACTTTTGTTGTTATAATATCTGCTAAAGCTGTTAAAGCTCTTTCTTTCGAACCATGTTTTTCTATATAATCTCTTAAAACCATAATTACCCCTTTATTATGATTACTATAATTAATTAAATATGTTGTTATCTCTTCTAAAGGATAACTATAACTATCTGTAATATTAGCATTTAAGTAATCTACTAAGTAATACCAATAATCTCTACTCGCTAAAATTAAATCCATATCTCCCATATAAATTAATTTATCGGCAACAGTTTGCGCATTCTTATCAGTTACATATTCTGTAACTAAATCTTTTAAAACTTCTACATCAAACATATTATCTATGCAATCATTAATAATACTTTCTTCTCCACAATAAGATAAATAAGCATCAATAAAATTTAGTTTATCTTTATCATCAATCATGGTTTTATAAAATTCACTTTTTCTAATTAAATCAGGATAAAACTCTCCTTCTATTTTACTATTATCTAAATAATCTAAGAAAGCAAAACTATTTTCGCCTCTCTTAAATTCGCGATTCAAATATTTTTTCATGAATTTTCTAGTTTGAGTATAACTTTTATTCATAAAATATTCTTTATGCTTTGCTAAATATTTATCTACACCCTCTATTCCTTTAAACATTAAGATAAAATTTACTATCATACCTTTACCTCCTAATTTAATTTTAACACCTAATTTAAAAACACGCAATAACTTCTTGCATTTACTAATGTTTTTATATATAATTAAATACGAGGTAATATATATGGAAAAAATTAAAAATAATCTTATTCCCATTTTAGTCGGAATCTTAATCATTGCTTTAGTAGTGACTGGTATTTTATATTATAATCAAAAACGTTTAGCAAAAGAACCAAACGAAAATCAAATTGATAATTCTGTTAGTTCGGAAAATACTAATAACTTAGACACCATTGATCCTGATGATTCTAATGATGCCAACAACGAAGTAACAGTTTATGTTTTTCATGCTAGTTATTGCCAATTTTGTCGCAATTCTTTAGCTTTCTTTAACGAAATAGTTAATGATTATGAATATCTAACTGTTGAAACTTACCAAACTGATGATAAAGAACATCCTGATCACATTACATTATATCAAGCTGTTGGTAGTTACTTTAACAAAGATGTTCGAACTATTCCTTATATAATTATTGGTGATATTTATAATGAAACTGGTTTTGGCGAAACTACTAAAGATAAAATTAAAACAGCTATTGAAAAATCCCATACTAGTACTAAATATCATGATGTTGTCTCTGAAGTTATTAAAGCTAATCAAGATTTAAACACGAAAGTGGAAACAATTAAAAAGAATTAATAGTTCTTTTTTTAATGTCTTTTATTAGGACTTATTAATTCTTTATCTTCGGTTAATTGTTTTATTCTTTCAATTATTCTACTTGCTTTTAATTTATCTGTTGTATTTTTAGTCATGGCTAGATGATTTTCTAATTCTTCAATCGTTAAATTTGAAGTAAAAAATGTGGTTAATTCATTATTCATTCTATTTTGTAAAATAGTTCCTAACACTTCGTCTCTTCCCCATTCACTTACGGTCTCTGCTCCAATATCATCTATTAATAAAATGGGAATAGTACTATATAAATTAATTTTTTCATTATAAGTATCCCAATCATCTTTTAAAGTTCGAAGTATTTCTGGAAAATATACAGCTCTAAAATCTACTTTTTTATTTTTCTTTAATTCATTAAGTAAGGCATATATTAAGTAAGTTTTCCCCGATCCAAAAGAACCATGTAAGTATAGGCCTTTACTATTAGTTATACCATCAAAATTATCATAAAAATTCATGAGCCACTTAACTATTTCCACTCTTTTTTTATCATCTAATAAAATATTTTTAAAAGACGCATTTTCTAATTCTTTTGCATTAGTTTTCTTATTTTTTAATAATTCATCTTGTTTTAGTTTATACTTACAAGCTTTATAACCAATATCTATTCTATTATCTTCTACTTTGGGATATAAAGTAAAACCTTCGACTCTATTAGGACATTCATATAATCCTTTACAATTTCGGCAATTTTTTAATTCTTCTATACAGTCATTTAAAAGTGAAGTATTTACTCTTCCAACTCTAGGACTTATTTTTAAATCTTGAACTAATTTTCGAAAATCATCATCTTTTAAACTTTCTAAATATTCCTCTTTTAAATTATCTTCAAAATTTTTCATTTTCTTAACTGCCTGCATATTTACCTCCTAATAATTTTTGAGTAATTCTTCTAATTCTTTTCGTTCATCTTCCGTTACTTCTTCACTCTCAATTTTTTTATCAAACCAAATTGGTACATCTTTTTCATTTTTATTACTTACTTTCGTTTTACTATTATTCTTTTGCAATTTTTTATGTTCTTTTTCAGCAAACTCCATTGCTTCTTTGGCTGTTTTAAGCCCCGCTCTTTTCCATTGTCCTGCTAAAGTTTCTACATAACTACTATTTAACCGATTATTATTCTTTTTCAAAATATAATCAATTAAAACATTAACCACTGCCGGATTAAGTTCTAAATCAATTATTAATGATTCTAATAATTTTAAATCTCTAGGTGTTGGTTCTGCTCCTTGATATTTATTCTTTAAAAAATCATAAGGACTTGTATTTTCAAATACCGCAATAATCTTACCTTTTTTCGAATTATCTCCCATTGGGGTTTTAAGATATTCTGGTTGAGTTCTATAAATTAATGTTGGTAGGGTTCCATTATTAAATTGATAATACTTCCGGGTATTTTTTCTTAAACTTTCTTTATCAATAAAACCTTGTTCATTAATACTTGTTCTAATTAATTCGACCATTTTTAAACTATCTAAATTATAGATAAAACTTAAATTAATAATTAATTCTTTTACTCTTTTATTAAAAGCTTTAGGATTTATAATTCCTTTTGGAATACTACTAATTAAGAAATCAAAATCAATATCACTTATAATATTAAGAGGTAAAACCTCTCTTGCTCTTGCTTCTACTACTGGCATACTTGTTGCTTCAAAAGTTTCATTTAATGTTTGGGTTATCTCCGTATATTCTTTTAAATCTATATTGATTTTTCGATACATTTTTTTTAAATCATTATATTCTTTTTCCCCTATATTATTATATAAAACTATATTTAAAATCGGATTATTAAAAAACTCCATTGCACTTAAAGGTGAATATAATTCATATACATAAGAATTAATATCTCCCTCTTTTACATAAGTTTTCATTAAACCGACTGCTTCTAAAGCTTCTCTTGCTTGTTTAATACTATCTAAACTACATTTTAAAATACTCATTAAATGATGATGGTTAAAATCTTTACTTACAAGTTCTAATCTATCTAAATCACTCCATAAAGTAAGATATAAACTAACTGCCCCAAATCCAATAATGGGTTCATATAAATTAATAAGATTTTTCTTATCTATTTCGGTAAGAACACTTTTATTAACTACTAAATATTGATCAGCTGGTAAAAGGGTAATTAATTTCATAGTATTCCTCCTAATCTCTTATATTATAAAATAGATTTTTCTTTAAAACAAGAAGAGCTATACGTTTTTTCATAACTTTTAAAAGAAAGCCCTAAGCATTCTTAATATATTTATTTTATTATCCAAGCTATCATAAACCCTAAAATAATTACCATTCCTAATAATATTAACCATAAAATAATATTTATTTTTCCTAAACGAGTCGTCATATTTAAAGAATTTTCTACTTCTAAGTTATTATTTAAACTAGCAATTACTTTATCTACTTTAAAACATTGATTAGCTAAATGTTCATATAAAAACCATTTAAATTCTTCTAATTTACTTACATATTCTTCCCTACTAAACTTTTTATTTTGATAGCCATAGTCTAATGTTTTTAAAATAAAATCTACTTTTTCATTATCATCTTTATTGGCATAATTATATATGATTGCATCTATTTGCTTAATATCAAAATTAACTATAAACTCTTTTCGGGCAAGCATATCTCTTCTTTGGACAAAAGCATCACCCCGATATTTATTATTATCAATAACTATTGGACAATTAAAATATTTGGCTGCTATAACATCCTGTTTCATACCTTCACTATTTGTCGAACTTAAAATAAATTCAGGAGTTATTCTTTCATTATGAGAATTTCTTCTATCAAACCAAAACTCTCCCCAAGAAATAGTATTTAAATTCGCCATCATTCCTTCATCCACTCTAAATTCTGGCATTAAATCACGACTTAAATGGGATATTCCCGCATCGGTTCCACAGCTACCTAAAAAGTGCAAATTACTATTTTTTCCCCAAGCATATCCTTGCACAGCCTCCAGGTCTTTATAAGGAGAAGCTATTCCACACGAAACAGTTGATATTCCATCAATTAATTTCCAAGCCTCGGGATCTTCTCTTAATAACACCCCTATTTGCTGCTTAGATAAATTTTTATCTTTTAGCTTTTCTTTTAATTTTTCTCCAAAAATACGATATTGCTCATAATCATTCCTAAAAGTATCCGAAAAAGTAGCATTTCGTCCATCATTCAATTTTGAAATTAAATGATGAGTTACTGCTTTATAATCATAATCATTTAAGGTAATATATAAAACACCATCTTTATTTTCCATATAAACAGGAGCTGTTTTATCCGTATAAGAAGCAACTTTTTTTAATTTTTCTAAATCTAATAATTGCTCATTAACTATTTTGTTTTCCGCATTTATAATTCTTGTTAATATGCTTCTTGCCGTAGGCCTTTGTTTTTCTAAATTCTCATTAACTAAATTCATAATTAAAGCCATATTATCGGTAGTTTGTAATATATTTTTAATTTTTTGTAAATATTCTATTTCTTCGGTCGCAATTACCCCCATTTTTCCAAATCTATAATTATAATAATCTAATTTATCCCAAAAACTATCATCAATTCTTAATCCCCAAGGAATACCTATCTTTAATGAACTAGTATTTAAAAATAATTCTAAAATATCTTCTTTAGTTAATTTTTCCTTTGTTTTTAATATTTTCGTAGCTTTAATCTGAAAATAATTATTTAATTCCTGTAAAGTTTTTATATCATATAAATTTTGATTATCAATTATTTCTTCTAAAATTTGTAATTGCCCAGTTTCTAAATTAATATCCCCTATATCCTTAATTAAATCCTGCATCTTTGGATAAGCCCAAATACTAAAATGCATCATTCGCTGGTTATTACTAATATTTTTCCCCACTAAATCTAACCATTTCTTTAGGTTTTCAAGTTTTTTTTCTTTATAACAATTAATAACTATTTTATTAGTTTCTTCACTATCATAAGCTAATATCGCATTAGTATATTCCACCCCTAAAATATTTATAAAATCATCTTCTAAAAACTCATATCTAAGTGAAGTATTACCCCAAGATAATTCTGGTCTTTTGTCTAATAATTTTTGAAAATTATTATTATATTTTCTAATTATCTCATTTGAAATATGATATTTATTTAAAAGAGGCATATATTCTATAATTCTTTTTTTATCACTGACTACATAATTTAAAAACTTTTCATTACTTATTAAAGTCTTTTCTAATAAAGGTCTCGTATCTAAAACCTTTAATAATTGATATGACTCTAAGCCCATTATTACATTTAATATCTTATCATTAACTTGTAATTTTTCTAATAATACTGGATATTCTTCCAAAATTTCTAAAGAATCAATCTTATATTTTTGACAAACTTCTCCTAAATAATTATCTTTTAAAACATTTACTAATTCTGGTATATCTCTTAACAATTTTTTAAAATCCCCAAAAGTATATCCTTTACTCTCTATAACTGTTTCCATCAAATTAATTAATTTAGGTAATGACCAATTTTTTTGTTCTTTAATATACATAGCAAAACTATATTTTCCAAAAATACTTTTAGTATTATTTAAATAACTACTTAATAAATCTTTATTTTGAAATATCCTCTCCCAAATATCTGGTTCTAAAATATTTATTAAATTTTGTAATTTTTCATTTGGAAGTATTACTTGCCAATTAATAAAATCTTGCATCATTGCCCTATTTATATTTTTTAAACTTTCTTCTTTAAAATATAAAATATTATCAATAATAATATTAAACCGAGTATCTAAAGTATTATAAACCTCTTTATATATTAAATATATTTGATCATCATAAAGCATTACTTTATATAAATAATCTTCTGCCAAATTATTTATTAACTTTTTTTTCATATTTAAATCTAAATTATTTGTTTGTTTTTTTAAAAATAATAAAGCCTCTTCTCCCCTTAAATTATTACAAAAATTATCAAGTTCGTTATAATTAAATATTTTAATTAAATGAGGACAATTATCTAATAAATTAATAAATTCTTTTTTATTTAATTTATTTATTGCTTTTAAACCAATTTTTCTTATTTCTAAATCACTTACTATTTTTTTATTTATAATTATTATAATTAAATCTAAAGCTCTTTTATCTAATAATTTATCAACAATCATCTCTAATTTCATCGTTGGTAATTTTTTTATTAAACTATCTACTATCTCTATTTTTTCAAAATCAATATCATCTCTCAAAAATAATTCTTCTAAATAACTTTCTTCTAAATTATTTAATAATTTTGCATATTTATATATATTACCATCTTTTAATAAAGTATCAAATAAAAAACTATGAGGAACTTTTGCCACTAGATTATCATTACTTAGCCATGAATCATCCGTTAAAAATAATTGGGCATCTTTATAAGATAAAGTAACGGTATCCCACATCATTACTTCTTGCGGAGTTTTATCTAATAATAAACAAGCATTTTTAATATAATTAGCCATTAAATATTGATCTTTATTATTTATTTCCTGTAAATTTAACTCCGATAAGTTCGAATAAATAGCTAGAAAAGGATGAATTAAATGAATATCAATCGCCGCTCTCCGTTTTAATTCATACTTTAATATTTCATCCCCATATTTGTCTTTAATTTTATCTAGGGGCATACTTTCTATTCTTTTTAAATCCTTTTCCTTCATTTTTGTCTATCCTCTATTTCCATTCTAACAAAACTTTTTTTAAAATGCAATATTAAAGACTATTCTTAATTATTATATTTTTAATTGTTTTCACTTTTTTAGTTTTTTCCCAAGGTAAATTATCCTTTCCCATATGCGAATATAAAGTTGTATCCGTATATTTAACATTTTCTAAATCTAATTCTTTAATTATATTTTGGGGTCTAAAATCAAAAACTTTATTTACTATTTCTAATATTTTATCTTCTGGAATATTATTAGTTCCCATTGTATCTATTTGAACCATCAAGGGTTTAGCAACCCCAATCGCATAAGCAACACTTACTAAACATTTTGAAGCAAGTTTACTGGCCACTATATTTTTAGCTACATATCTTGCATAATAAGCCGCACTTCGATCTACTTTAGTACAATCTTTTCCACTAAAAGCACCGCCTCCATGAACTACTAATCCCCCATAAGTATCGACACTTATTTTCCGACCTGTTAAACCCGAATCGGCTGCTGGTCCCCCGATTACAAATCTTCCGGTGGGATTAATTAATATTTCAGTAGAAGAATTTATCATTTCTTTTGGTATAACTTTCTTAATTACTTTTAAAATGATTTCTTCTTTTAAAGTTTTTAAATCTATATTATCTTCATGTTGACAAGATACAACTATTGTTTTAACCCACTTTTTTCCTTGATTTTCTTCTACTGTCACTTGAACTTTACCATCCGGTCTTAAACCTTTAATTAGCTTACCTTTACGCACCTCATCTAACATTCTTGCTAAAGCACAACTTAAATTATGAACCAAAGGCATATAGTTTTCGGTCTCATCTGTTGCATATCCCTCCATAATTCCTTGATCGCCTGCGCCCATTTCTTTTTTATTTAAACCTAAGGCAATATCTAAAGATTGTTTATTTAAATCCTCTATTATTTGGACTGTCTTTCCATTAAATAATAAATCGTCTCGATCATAACCAATATTGGTGATTGTCTTTCGTACTACTTTTTCAATATCAACTACCCCTTTACTCGTAACTTCGCCCACAATTAAAACTTTATTTTTACTAATGGCAACCTCACAAGCACACCTACTCTTTTTATCGATAGCTAAATAAGCATCTAAAATAGAATCTGCGATTAAATCAGCCATTTTATCTGGATGCCCCATCAACACTGCTTCTGTTGTAAATAATTTTTTCATTCAAATTCCTCCTTTTAATTTACCTTAAAAAGAAGAAAAACACCTAAAGATAATCTTTAAGTGTCAAAACTATCCTCATCTTTCGGTTACCATAACCGTAGGATTTAGCACCTAATTAAATAGGTTGCTGGACTTCATAGGGCCTATTCCCTCCATCACTCTTAATAAGGTAAATATCTAAAATTATTTATAAATCTATTATATCTAATTTTTCTTTAAAAGTAAATTCCTTTATATTAATTTAATAAATATAGCTACACATCCATATTTACTTATTTCTTCTTCGGTATAATATGTTATATCTTTAACTGCTTCTAAAGGAGTTTGATAATCATTTTTTAAATATAAATCAAAAGTATCAGTAAACATATCTAATAAATTTTTATAATATTTTAAATCTATTACTTTAACCTTTAATTGTTCTTGGGTATTCCTATTTGTAAAAACAATAATATCCCCTATTTTTATTTGTTTTCTTTTATCATCATTTAAGCGATACTCTACTTCTTTAATCCCCTTTTTAATTAAATTAAAAGGTTTTTCATCTAAACGCATTTCCATAATTATAACCTAAAATTCTATAAATTTTTCGACATATTCTTTTAATTCTTCTACTTTTAAAGTAATTTGTTCCATCGTATCTCTATTTCTTACTGTTACCGTTCCATTATTGATTGTCTCATCATCAACGGTTACACATAAAGGTGTTCCTATTGCATCACTTCTTCGATATCTTTTTCCAATTGAACCTGAGGTATCTATACTGCACATAAAATATTTAGATAACTCGCCATAAATATCCATTGCTCTATCCCCATGGACTTTTTTAATTAATGGAAGTATTGTTACTTTAATTGGTGCTAAATAAGGATGAACTTTTAATACTTGTCTTTCTTCTCCATTATCTAACGTTTCCATTTTATAGGCATCAGTTAGAATAGCTAGTAATAATCTATCTAATCCTACACTCGGTTCAATTACATATGGTAAATATTTTTCGTTGGTATCCGGATCTAAATATCTTAAATCTGTTTTTGAGTGTTCCGTATGTACTGTTAAATCATAATCTGTTCGATCCGCAATTCCCCAAAGTTCTCCCCAACCCATTGGAAAACTATATTCAATATCGGTTGTAGCTTTACTATAAAATGATAATTCTTCTTTAGAGTGATCTCTATATCTTAAATTTTCTTTCTTTAAACCTAAAGTTTTTAAAAAATCTGAACAGAAATTCTTCCAATAACCAAACCACTCTAAATCATCACCAGGTTTACAGAAAAACTCTAATTCCATTTGTTCAAATTCTCTAGTTCTAAAAATAAAATTTCCGGGTGTTATTTCATTTCTAAAACTCTTACCAGTCTGACAAATCCCAAAAGGTACTTTAAGTCTCATACTTCTTTGCACATTTAAAAAGTTAACAAATATTCCTTGCGCCGTTTCTCCTCTTAAATATACTTTGGATTTGGCTTCTTCTGTTACTCCCATATTTGTTTCAAAAAGTAAATTAAACTTCCGAATTGGGGTAAAATCCGCTTTACCACATTTTGGACAAACAATTTTATTATCAGCAATATATTTTTCTAATTCTTCATTGCTCCAACCATCACCCGTTATTTTACCTTTCGTAAAATCCTCAATTAATTTATCCGCTCTATGTCTTGCTTTACAAGCTTTACAATCAATTAAAGGATCATTAAAATTCGTAACATGTCCACTTGCTACCCATACTTCCGGATTCATTAAAATTGCACTATCAAGTCCATAATTATAAGGA
>CANQBY010000014.1 GCA_947589695.1 uncultured Bacilli bacterium | reverse complement strand
TCAAGGTTTTTATTTTTTCATTAATCAAAAGAAAAAGGACTGAATGAAATTATTTCATTTCATTACAGCCCCTTTAAGAGTCCCTATTTTCAAAAAATTTATCGATACTAACTCCCAGTATTTGGGAAATATTATATAACACCGGAATACTTATCCCTAACACTTTACCAGTCTCCAAAGAACCAATTAATCCCGTTGAAACATTACACATTTGAGCAAGTTTAGCTTGACTAATTCTTTTCTTTGGATTATTTAAATTATATAAACCTCTATAATACCTTACATTAGCCCCAATTATTTTAAAAATATCGCCTCTCGTTTCTTTTACATATAACATTTATAATTTCCTTTCTTCTAATTTATATCAAAAATCACCAATGTTATATATAATATAATTATATCCTTTATAATTTTAACACATTTTTATATGAGAAACAACACATTTTTAAACCTGAAAAGTCTACTTTAAAACATATGCACTCAATTGTACACTTTAGATTGATTCAACAACTTTAAAACATTTCAAAATTTACACTTTAATAATCACAAATTGAGATTTAATTAATTAAAAAACAACTAAAATTTTAAAAAAATATTCTAAAAAAAAATTTTTTACCAATTTTATAAATCTAAATTTATCATTTTTAAATATAATCTATTTAATATCTAAAAACCATTTTTAAATCAAAACCTGATTCTTAATTTAATTCAATAATTCAAAAAAGCAACCCAAAAAATAGTATTACTTTTAATCTTAAAAGAATATATATTACTATGAAAAAAATAAAAATAATACTTCTAACAATATTGTTGATAACAACCATACTTATCAACTTCAATGTTTTTGCTCTTCTTCCCTTAAGTGGTAAACTAATTATTATCGATATTGGTCACGGTGGAACTGATCCCGGCACTACCAGTGATAATATATATGAAAAAGATATAAATCTAGCCATTGGTAAAAAACTTGAAATAGAACTCGTAAAAAATGGTGCCTCTGTAATATTAACTAGGACTGGTGACTATGATCTATCTTCTCCTGATGCAACCTATCGCAAAAAAAGTGATTTTGACAATCGTATCAAACTAATCAATAACAGTAAAGGCGATATGTATCTCTCCCTTCATTTAAACTATCTTGAAAACTCCAAATACCATGGTGCCCAAGTCTTTTATAGCAATGATACCAACAAAGATATTGCATTAGTATTTCAAGAAACTCTAAATAAAGGTCTAAAAGAAAATAGAGAAGCTAAACCCATTCCCAATAAAACCTATATGTATTCCAAACTAACTATCCCCGGTATTTTAATTGAATGTGGTTTTCTCTCTAACCCCAATGAAAAATCCAAACTAATTACTTCATCTTACCAACAAAAAATAGCATCCCTCATAAAAGATGCTCTAATAAACTATTACTAAAACTCATACTCCCAATTTTTAAATTCTTTATCCCATTTTTTACCTGTAGTATAACTTAAATCTCCAATATCTTTTAAAACTTCTTTAACCATTTTTTCATCACCATTTAAAGCCTCATCAATATTATTAATCAAAGTTCTAGCTCTTTCAATACATAAATCATATAAATCATTTACTGAATAATGAAAACTAACCTTTTTATCTACCGGATAAAACCATTTATTATGCTCTAAATTTAAAACACTCTCATCTATTTCTTTAATATAATAAGAATAATTCTTAAGTACCCATTTTTTAACTATACCTAATTTATCAATTAATCTATATAAAAAATCCTTTATCCCAAAATGTGATTCCATAATATGTTTCATTATAAACCTATAATTTCGATACCCTTTTATTATTTCTTCACTTACCCCACTTGCACAAAAAGTATTCATATAAGCATAATCAATAGTCTTTCGCAAATTTTTATCAAACTCTACTGTCGGAAACATTTCTTTACTAAGTTTAGCTCTAACAATTGATTTTTCATTTTTCTCTTTATACATATAAGCATCAATCATATATTCAACATAAGTATGTCTTCCCTTATATTTCCATGTTTCTTTATTATTTTGATAATATCTTCCAGCTTTAAAATACACATAAGGATGAATAGTAGAATCAAGTACATAATGACACACAGATCCATATAAATAAGCCAGAACATCCCCATTATTAATTAAATCATTATCTTTAATATATCTCATAATATTCTGAAAATATAAATTAACATGATTTTTATGAGCAAAATGACCTAACTTCTCTCTTGAAAAAAATAACACATCAAAACTTTTACCAAATAAATTAAATAAGTCTTCACTCTTACTAAGTTTTTCTTTAACACTTTTATCTAACACTTTATAAACATCTTTTGTAAAAGCATGATGCGTATAAGTCGCGGGCATACCTTCCACCTCTTAGAGCTATATTATAACAAATATCCCTATATTTTTCAAGTTCACTAAATTTTCACAAAAAAATAACATATAAATCATATTATTTTTATACAATAAAATTGTTCTTTGTGGTATAATGTTTAAATAGGTGAAGTTATGGAAAAAATATTTAAAACCTTAGATGAACAAATTACCATTTTAAGAAATAAGAACCTCATAGTCGATGATGATACTTATGCTAAAGATATACTTTTAAGAGAAAATTATTTCTTCTTAAATGGTTATCGTTATCTATTCATGAAATCCTTAAATGACCGTCGTTTTATAGATGGCACCAACTTTCGTGAAATATATGCTCTATTTTATTTCGACCGTCAATTAAGAAATATTTTATTTAAAAATATTTTGATTTTAGAAAACAATATCAAAAGTATTATCTCATATGAATTATCTAAAAAATATGGTTTCAAGGAAAAGAGATACTTAAATCCTAGTAACTTTACAACCGATCCTAAAAGAACTCGCCAAGTAAATGATTTATTACACAAAATAAAAAGACAAATTAGTATTAATGGCAAAGAACATAGTGCTACACGTCACTATCAAAGTAACTATGGTTATATTCCCTTATGGATAGTTGTTAAAGTTTTATCATTTGGTATCGTTGGTGAATTATACACTATTTTAAAAACAGATGACCAAGAAAAAATTGCTGAAATTTTTAATATTGATGTTGCATCTTTACTCGTATATTTACCAATAATCGCTAATTATCGTAATCTATGTGCTCATGAAGATATTTGCTATGAACATAGAACCCAAAAAGAAATCCCAATAACTAAATACCATGAACTCCTCCAAATACCAAAATTAAATGGGGACTATATTTATGGCATTAACGATTTATTTTCCCTTATAATAATATTGAAACGCTTATTAAGAAAAGATGATTTTCATATGATGCTAAATGAAATATCTTATGAAATAGACTATTTAAGTGGTCGCTTGCATAGTATAAGTATAGATAAAGTCTTAGATAAAATGGGGTTCCCTAAAAATTATAAAGAAATAGTAAGGATTGATTAAAATGACTGAACAAAAATCTAACAATAAACTTAAAAATGGGATAATATTAATTATTGTCTTCTTTCTTGGAGTTGGTACAACTTATGCCTTATTCCACTATTTTCCAACCATAATCGGTACTGTCGAAACTAAATATAAAAAAGATGTTACTATAACCGATACTGGTATTGCCGATGCTGTTGAAAAATTATATGATGCTGTAATTGTTATTAACACTTATGTTAAAGACGAAGCTTATGCTCAAGGAACAGGTTTTGTTTATAAAATATCTGGCGATACTGCTTACATTTTAACCAATAATCATGTCATTAATAATGCAACTGACGTCTATGCAACATTCACTGATGGTGACCGTGTTAAAACCAAAATAGTTGGTAATGATATCTATTCTGATATCGCAGTTTTATCCGTTGATAAAAAAGATGTAACAACTGTTGCCGAATTAGGTAAAAGTGAAGATTCTCGTCTTGGTGACACTGTTTTTGCAATTGGTGCTCCCCTAGATAGTGCTTATTCTTGGAGTGTTACAAGAGGTATAGTATCTGGTAAAGATCGTTTAGTTGAAGTTGAATTATCAGATGGTAATAACTCTACTCCAATGGTAGTTAACACTCTTCAAACAGATGCTGCGATTAACTCTGGAAACTCTGGTGGACCTCTTGCTAATTCAAACGGCGAAGTTATTGGTATCACCTCTATTAAACTTGCCAGTGAAAAAATCGAAGGTATGGGTTTTGCTATTCCAATTGAAAATGCCTTAGATATAGCTGAAGAATTAATAAGTGGTAATAAAATTTCTCGTCCATACTTAGGTATATATATGCTTGATGTTACCACTGCTGCTTATCAATCTCGTGAATATCGCTATCTTATCGAAGAAGCTGAAGTAAATCAAGGTGTCCTTGTAACAGAAATTGAACCTAAAAGTTCTGCAGCTCTAGGTGGTATTGAAGCTGGTGATATCATAATAGAAATTGATGATAATGAAATCCCATCTGTTGCTTACCTTCGTTATTACTTATTTAAACATAAAGCTGGTGACGATATGGAAGTAACTGTAAAAAGAGGAAGTGAAACGAAACATCTTCGTATTCGCTTAACTGCTGGTAACTAATGTTTTTCTAAAAAATAATTTTTATTAAGGAGAAAGCATGAAAAAAATATCTGGTCTCTTATGTTTAATGCTGGTTGGTATAATTCCAACCGTTTATTACTTAAATCACGAAAAAACACCTGATTATAATAATGAATTAGATCCTAATCCTCCCTATCAAGCTGTCAAAAATAAAGCTGAAAAACTTCTTGAAACATTAACACTTGATGAAAAAATAGGTCAAATGCTCTTTATTTCTTATGAAGATAGTGATACACTAAATACTAACTTAACTAACATTTTAACTACAGTCCAACCGGGTGGATTTATTCTCTTTTCCGAAAATCTAAAAAATTATTCTAAATCCCTAAGTTTTATTAAAGACATAAAAGAACACTCAAAAATTCCTATCTTTTTAGGAATTGATGAAGAAGGTGGCAAAGTTGATAGATTAAAAAATATTACAGGATACAAATATGATTTAATTCCTGATATGGCTAGTATTGGTGCTACTAATAATGAAGAAGAAGCATATCAAGTAGGCACCCAATTAGCTAACATTCTAAATGATTTTGGACTAAATATTGATTTTGCTCCTGTCTCCGATGTTTTAACCGAAGATACTAATAAAGTTATTGGAACTAGAAGTTTTGGCTCTGACCCTTACTTAGTCGCTCGTATGACTAGGGCTTTAGCAAAAGGTTTAAGTGATAACAGTATTATTCCTGTATATAAACACTTCCCTGGTCATGGTAGTACTACTACTGATTCTCACATTGATTTACCAATTATTAATAAAACCAAAGAAGAACTACTGAAAACTGACCTTATACCATTTAAGAATGCTATTGCAAACAATGCTCAAATTATCATGATAGGGCATCTGGCTTTACCCCTAATAACTGGCGATTATACTCCTGCCTCTTTATCTAAAACAATTGTAACAGATATTTTAAAAAATGAACTCGGATATGAAAATGTAATCATTAGTGATGCCCTAAATATGAAAGCTCTAACCAAATATTATACTACTGAAGAAATATATGAACTAGCAATCAATGCTGGTATTGATATCCTATTAATGCCTGAAAATCCAATAAATACGGTTAAAACAATAAAAAAATTAATTACCGAAAACAAAATAACTGAAGAACAAATAAATAATTCAGTCTTAAAAATATTACAACTTAAAGAAAAATACAACCTAATCTAAAAAATAAAGTAAGTTAGAAATTAAAGTTAAATTAAAATACATTAATAACTTAACGATAAAACTAACTTACTTTTTATTTTCCTTATTATTTTCTTATTATTTTATTTTCTTTATTACTTTCTTTATTATTTTCTTTTTTCTTTAATAATCAAATTCAAATATATTTCATAATATAAATTTAAAAAAACTATAATTTATATTACTACATTACTAATAAAATCACTAAATTTAATTATAATATAATCATAAAAAAACTTGCTCCCTTTAAGAAACAAGATTTTTTATTTACTAATTCTTACCAGTTGAACCAAAACCATTATTGCCTCTTTTAGTATCAGTTAACTCTTGAACTTCTTGAAAATTAACTTTTAAATAAGGCATAATAACCATTTGAGCAATTCTCTCAAAAGGTTCAATAGTTTTATCTTCATTTGTATGATTATGAAGTGCAACCATGACCTCTCCCCGATAATCTGCATCAACAATTCCAACACAATTAGCGGGAGCTAAACCTTTTTTAGTTGCTAAACCACTTCTAGCAAAAATTAATCCTGCATAACCTTTAGGTATTTCCATTCCTAAACCTGTTTTAATTAATACCGTCTCATGAGCTTTTATAGTTACTTCTTCTTCATTAATCCCATACAAATCAAAACCTGCTGCCTCTTCTGTTCCATATACTGGTATTTTAGCCTTTTCATCTAATTTTTTTATATTCAACAAATTTTCCATATCTTAATCCTCCATCAATAGTATATCATAAACCTTAAACATTTCCAAACAAAATAACTATTTTTTAAACATTAAGTTGCATTCCCACCGTTAAAACTGTATTAGCCAAATCATTAAGTCTCATTATTTCATTTACTGTTGTATTATAAAGTCTTGCTATACTATATAAAGTATCTCCCTTTTGCACTATATGTATTCTTCCTTCATTAAAATTATTATCAGGAATATTTAATTCTTCACCAATAGTAAGCAAATTTGAAGTTTTATTATTAGCTTGTTTTAATTCGTCTACTGTAATTCCAAATTGTTTAGCAATACTATACAATGAATCACCTTTTTTTACTATGTATGTATTAATTCCTGTAGTTGGTGTACTTATTACTTTTAATTTTTGCCCAACCTTTAAAGTATTAGAAGTTAAATTATTCAAAGCTTTAAGTTCATTAACGGTCATATCATATAAGGCAGCAATTTTATATAAAGTATCTCCTGACTTTACAATATAATATTCTTCGCCTTCAATTTGGTCATTATTATCAGGGATGAGTAAACTCATACCTATCGTTAAATTATTACTAGTAAGATTATTTAAACTTTTTATTTCATTAACTGTAACTCCATATTCTCTTGCAATACTATATAAAGTATCTCCCTTTTTTACTATGTAATAATTACTTGAAGAACCTAAAGGTGGAGAATAAGAAACTCCTATATAATTAGCAAGCGCTCTTACTACTGCCTCCGCTAAATTTTGCCAATTATTTTTTATTTGGTTGACATCATCACCAGTTGAATCAGCAAAACCATATTCTACAATAATAGATTCATTATTAGGAGTATTTCTAAGCATATAATAATAATCTTTACTTGAATCACTAGGTAATCTTCTTTGATAATATTTTCTAACATTTTGACCAGACTTAATAAATTCGTCTGCTATTTTTCGAGATAAAGTATCACTGTTTCGTAGTGCATAAATTACTTCAGCACCATCTCCACCTGAGGATGGTCAATGTGTAATTTTTAATTATATTTTTTTTCTTTACTTAAACAAGCCCTAGCATAAAATTCAAATTTATTGCCAGCTTCAATTAATGATCCAGTAGCATAATAACCATCTTTTGTGATTCCTATGCAATTAATAAGTGGTGAGGATAATATATTAATTATATCCTCTATATCTGCTAAGGTTGGTTCAATATTATATTCAGAATCGTCTCTTAAAGATCTATAAATTTCTTTTGATGATAAAACTCCCTGAGTCACTTCATCCATACTCTCATTTGTCAAACATTTCATAATTGCAGAAACTAACAATCCATGTCTTTTTATAATATTTCTAGCATCCTCTACAACATCTATGCTTATTAAACCATTTTGTTGGAATATTTTTTTGTAATCAGAGCTTGTTAATGGAATAATTGAATGTTCCCTAATCAAAGATTCTAAAGAATCCACATCTAATAATCCTACTTTTGATTTTTGAGCTCTCTCATAAATTTTTTCACCCTGAAAACTACATCCTATTATCAAACTATAATCCGCTTTGTGTAGTTCTCTGTGTTCCTCTATGCTATTAAAATTAATTAATCCTTCACCAACCGCTCCAGAAGCTGTAGATTTTGCATCAATTGCAACTTTATAAGAAAATCTTTCAGAAGTTTGAGATTGAATCAATACATCTGTTTTACCGGAACCACCAAACAAATTTGTTTTAAACCCAAGATATTCAAAAACATCCCTAATTGATTTTTCAAATCTACTTGGATTGGAAGAATCTTTTGAAGATAATCTTAGCTCTTTTAATAATTCTTCTACAAATAAATTATTGACTATCACATTAGAATTACTTAATTCTTCTTTTTCTGATCTAGTATTATTTATCTTTTTACACTTGATATTGAGTAACGATAATATTTTTTTGCCTCTAATTGTTAATTTATATTTTTCTAATCCATCTTCTATAATCAAATTAGCAGCTTTCAAAAAAATAATTCTTTTTCTTATCTCATCAATATTTTCCCTATCAAAACCATATGATGACTTTGCAATTGCTGTAAGTTCTTTTGTAGTTCTGCTTTCAACAGATAATTCGGCTAAAAGATCAAAAATAAACAAAAATCGTTTTTCCAAGCAAATTACAAAATTTAAAGATGATTCATTGTCTAACCACTCAATTCCATATTCTGAAATTTTATAACTTAGTTTAGTTAATCTATTAACAAAACCAATATTATTCAAAAACGTTAAAAATGCATTAGATGATGAAGGAGCAATTTGATAGTTAGTTGTTGAGTATTCTCTTATATCATCAACAAAAGTTTCATTCATCAAAAGATGCAAATATTCAGAAATAATATTTATAGCATCAATAGTTTTCCCAGGAATATATCCTATTGTCATTTTCTTTTCATAATTTTCACCATTATTGTATAAGTTCAAACCCCAATCTGATAAAGGTATTTTATTTTCTAATTCTGTAGAATCAACTACTTCTTCAATATCTGATGGCATTACTATTTTAATTTTATTTAAAAATTCTTCTCCCAAATTTGTTAAACTATATTCTAATTTAAAATCTTCATAATTTATAAATCCTATGTCCCTAAACCATTTTATTCTATTCCTTATTTCAGAAGGAGTTTTCCAATTTATTTTATATTTTTCTACAGCAATTTCAAGAAGATAATTCATTTTTTGTGGACTTTTCAACAAATATAAGATTTCTCCCATAAATACTAAAGAAGAACAAAAAATAGCAGTCAAATATAAATTATCATGAGTTTCCAAATATTTTTCTGACAAATCCGTAAGTTTCCACACTGAATTTTCTTTTTTTAATAACCCCAATGGTCTAAGCCCCTCATACATTCTATCTAATCTAAAAGTTTTATCATTTCCCTCAAATTTAATAAAGTCATTAGAAGTTTTACCATCTTGAACAGTTTTTAATATTTTATATATGATTTCCGTTTCACCATTATCCCCTGTTGGTAACTTTGGCATTGCAAAAGTTTTAAATTTCCATTCTTTATTTTGCGGATATTCACTGATTGGAACTACCATTTGTGTTGTAGCCATTACTTCAACCTCCTAATACTATTAATTCAATATAAGTAGTTTATCTTTTACTACGTTTATTTCTTTCTATATAACTATTCTATAAATAATTTATCGTATGTTCTTTTAATATTTACAATATTAATTAAAGATTTAATTTTATCCTAATATTAAATTATTAACGTTATTTAAACCAATCCTTATGGTTTTAGCGCCGTTATCGGAACTACATATATTCCATCTGGTCTTTTGTAAGCATAATCAATCATACCACTAATTACACACATAAACTTAGGCTGGACTTTACAACTCTTTGAAAACTTAAGTAAACTATTAACTGCCTCTTCTATTTTACCAACGCCTAGTTTAACCTCTATAGCTCCATAATTTCCATCTCTTTGTTCAACAATAGCATCTACTTCATCACCCGTATTATTATCATGGAAATGATAAATATGGCCTCCTAAATATTCTATATATATTCTTAAATCCCTAACTACTAAAGATTCAAACATAAATCCAAACAATTCTAAATCATTAATTAATTGTTCTTGTTTCAAACCTAAAACTGAACAAGCCAAAGATGGGTCAACAAAGTGCCTTTTTGCAGTTTTACCAACTCTAACACTTGAACGTATTTTTTCTGAGAAAGATAATTGATTTTGGATTAAATGTATATTGCTTAAGACATTCAAATAATCAGCTACAGTATTTCTAGTTATTCGGTATTGTTCCTCTGTTGTATAGTCCTCAATATCACTTACTAATTTTTCATTAGTTGCCAATGTAGTCTCATTCCTTGCTAATGACCTTAACAACATTCTCATTTTTGCTTTATCTCTAGTAATACCATCATAATTAATATCATGATCTAAAACATCTTGAATATAACTCTCAGGTAATCTATAATAATTTTTACTATCATACCTTAAACTAGCCGGCCATCCACCTCTAATGATTAAATCAGCATATTTTTGAATTGATGGTTTCTTTTTTAAATTTATAGCAATATCCTTATTTTCAAATAGATCTGAAAGAGATACTATTCCTTCAGAATCACCTGATTCATATAAAGACATCGTATACATATTCAATTTACAAATTCTTCCTGCCCCAGAATGAAATATTTTATCTGGTCTAACTGGAACTGATGATCCTGTTAAAATAAATTTACCACTCTTTCCATCTTCATCGCATTTAGTTCTAACATCATCCCATATTTGTTCAATAGATTGCCATTCATCAATTAGTTCAGGAAACTCATTTGTATATATTAAATCTCTATTTATTAAAGCTTTTTGGTAATCAGAATTTGGATTATCAGACTTTGTTAACAAAACTGATGAATTAGCATGATTTAAAGCCGTCCAAGTTTTTCCACAATATTTTGGGCCTTCAATACTTACTGCACCAAATATTTTTAACAATTCATCTATTTCATCATCAACTAATCTTTTAGTATAGTTTTCCTTCATTAAAGACATAATCAATTCCTCCTTATAGTTAATATATCATATTATATAACATCAATCAATTATTATTGTGCATTTAGCACAACTTTTGTTGTGCAAATAACATAAACTTTATAGTGTGTTTTACACTAAACATATCTTTATTATTTTCTTTTATTAATGAAATAGTTCATTACATACTTTTTATCCTCAATATATTTTATTCGTATCATAAATCATATATTTTTTCACAATCGTTAATTTCTTTTAAATATAAATTTATATTCATAATAATACCTGCTTTCTATTATTATAACAAAAACTAGATTTCCTAGTTTTTAAATAAATTTAATATGCACTTCTTTAGCTCCTGGCGATAGTCAATGTGTATTGTTTTATATTTTAATTCACAATATATTTTATTATATCTTTTATTGTCCAAACAATATTTATCTCTGGAACAAATTTTAAAACATCATTTTCAATTTCTTCATATGATTTTAATCTATCGGCAACTGAAGTTGAAGCTTTATCTGGATTTTTTCCTAAACTAGAATATTCTCTATTAAAGCACATTTCTACTTCGGCTAAGATTTCTTTATAAATACAACCACCAATTTTAAAATTTAGTAACTTATTATATTTTTCCAATTCCCTATTATATCCACTGTCCAATATTTTCTTATATTTTCTATACTCACCATTAATAATTATCTTGTAAAATAATAAATCAGTATATTTAAGTGTTATTAAGAATAAAATAAATAAACTTTGTTCAATTGTCCAGTTTTCATTTTTTTGTGTTAGTTCATTAAAAATCTTTTTACTATCACGCAATGATATATTTAAAATATTAAAAATTTTTGTTGACCATTCAATCAATTCTATATTTTTTTCGTTTGTTAGATCTATAGAATCGTAAAAATTTATTGGTAATAAATTGTATTGATAATCAAATAATTTACTAAAATATTGTTCTCCATTCATGCTTGCTCCATAAATTGCCTTTACAGAGGAGGCTAACTGAATTTTATCAACTGATATGACAAAAATACAGTTATCAACATCAAAAAAATGTTTAACAATTTCAAGTGTATCTATTGCAAAACTTGGTTTACATCTATCTAATTCATCAATAATAAATACCATTGGTGTATCTTCACATATTTTTTTCATTTTTTCTTTAATTTTATTTTTATACTTAGAAAAGTCTTTATAATTTTTTAAATAATCGATATTTTGCTCATCTTGTATATCTTTCATATTATTATTAATATCATCCAAATCAATTTTATATTTTGTTTTAAATAAGCTTTTAGTTATGGCATATGATACAGTGACTACACTATTAGTTGCTGTTCTTCCAAGTGATTTAATAAAATTTCCAAATTCTTTTCCAAGTTTCAATTTATCATCTATTGATGCAAAAAATGGGATATATGCATTTTCATAGTAATCATTTTCATATGCATTGTATACATTAAATAAATTTATGTCATCAATAGCATTAATTCTATCCACAAATTCTTCTATAAAGGTTGTTTTACCAGTACCCCATTCACCATTTAATAATATTACTAAACCATTTTCGCTATTTTCTTTGTACTTATCTCTATTATGAATTATTTCAAGCAATGTTGATACATCATCTACCCTAGACATTATTTTAGATTTCATAAACTGCCTCCTAAACTATTACTCATATAAGTAGTTTATCTTTTTCTATGTATTCTTTGCTCTAAATTAGAGCAAAGTTAATTAAATATTATTTAATATGCTAAATTTGTAAATTATTTCTATATTTTTATCTTTATCTATAACTATTTTATCAATGATAGTCTGCATTAGTTCTCTTGTAGGATTTTCAATATTAATTAAAGATTTAATTTTTTCTTCATATTGTTTTAAATCATCGGTTTTATTTTTTATAACCTCGTTATCATCTTGTAATTTATTTATTTCTTTTCTTAATTTAGTTAGTAAAACTTCAGTATCATTAGCAATTCTTTTATAGATTTCTTCTGATACTAAACCTTTAAATTTATCTTCATAAAGTGTATCTAATTTATTAAGATATTCCTTTTCTTTTGATTCTAACTCTTTTATTTTTTCTTGTGTCTTAAAATTATTCTTTTTCTTATTATTAATTTCATTTGCTATATCAGATATATCAATAGTTTTTAAATATTGCTTACAAGTTTTTTTAATTGTATCTAATAAAGCATTCTCTAACTTATCATAAGGAATAAAATGTGGCTCACACATTCTTCTTTTAGGATCTCTTGAATATCTATTACAATTAATTGTCCAATAATCTTGTTTATTTTTATAAGTGATAGTAAGCATATTACCACACTCTTTGCAATATAATAAATTTTCAAATAGTCTTTTTTCTCTCTTAGTATTTGCTGTATAATTCGTTCTTTTAACATTTCCCTGTACATATTCAAATATAACTCTATTTACTATTGGTTCATGAGTATTTTTAACAATATCCCAATTACCTTTTGGAAGTGTCTTTTTCTTTTTAGATTTATAAGATACTTTCGTTTGAACACTTTGTACCATATCACCAACATACATTTGATTTTTTAAAAT
>CANQBY010000013.1 GCA_947589695.1 uncultured Bacilli bacterium | reverse complement strand
GTGCTTGTCAGTCTAATTATGAAGAATTAATTAAAGCTGGAGCCAACTTTGCTTCTTCCCCAAAACGGATTAATATTCATGCCCTAGATCCGGCGATAATTGCCTCATCTATTGCTCTTACTGAAAGAAGTAAAGAAATAAATTTAATCGAACTTTTAAGTGAAACTAAATATGGACATAATGGTATTGGGGGCATTAAATGTAATGGCCTGATGTATGTAGGTTATCCCCGCTAAATAATTATTAAAAAAGAAGGAGGAATTTTGAATTTAGATTTTATTCGTGAAGAAATTAAAAATCATCTTAATCATCCAGTACAGATTAAAGTATTTGGTATGCGTAACAAAGAAAGTGTTTATACTGGACGCATAAATGCTATTTATCCTAATATTTTTAGTATTATTAATCCTGAATATGAAAAAAGTTTTAGTTATCGCGATATTATAACTGGTGATATTGAAATAAAATACGAGTAAATACTTGCTATTTACTCATTTTTGCTATAAAATATAATTAAGTTTATAGAACTTTAGAAGGGAAAAGAAAATATGCAAATTACATCAGTAAGCGTACGTAAAATTGAAAAAGAAGGTTCTAGAATGAAAGGAATAGCTTCAGTCTTAATTGATGACTCATTCGCTATCCATGATATTCGTGTTATCGAAGGAGATAACGGCCTATTTATCGCGATGCCTAGTAGAAAAACTGCTACTGGTGGATATCGAGATATAGCTCATCCAATCAATCCAGATGTACGCAAAATGTTTGAAGACGCTATTCTTGAAGAATATAAGAAAGCTGAATAAGACTTGTTATCAAGTCTTTTTTCATGTCATAAAATTTCTTGTTTTTTCATACCTTTATATAAAGGAGAAAAAGATATGGATAAAGTAGAAGAAATAGTAACCTTTGGTACCCATGAATTAAAATTAATAGATCGAAGAGAAATAGCTCTAACCGGTATCAAAAAAATAACTAGTTTTGACAGTGAAGAATTTTTATTAGAAAGTAATATGGGTTTTATTTTAATTAAAGGAAGTAACTTAGAAATTATGCGTTTAGATACTCATGATGGCAATGTAAAAATTAAAGGTAAAATAAATAGTTTTAGCTACTTAGAAAATAATACTAAAGCTAAAGAAGAAAGTCTTTTATCAAAACTTTTTAAATAATGGACGCAAAAACTCAAATTATTGTTTTATTATTTTCCTACTTTTTTGGTCTAACTTTCTATTTTTTTAATTGTTTAAATAAAAAAATAATCCAAAATATGAAAAAAGAAAGTCGCAGTTTTATTACTATTCTTTTTATGTATAATATAGTTTTAATCTATTTAATATGTTTATATAAATTAAATCATGGTATGTTTCATTTTTATTTCTTAATTTTATTAATTCTTGGTTTTTTATCCGGTTTTAAACTTTTAAAAATAATGTTAAATAATGTAAAGATTTCGAATTTTCTTGCTAAACTTAAAAAGAAATGATATACTTAAACCATAATAGGGGTGATATAAAATGCACAAAATAACTAAACAAGAAAAAAGACGTTTAACATTATTTGTTTTAACTTTTGTTTTTATTATTGCTTTCATGTGTATTAGTATCTTTCCTGATTGGTTAAAAATAATGCAAAATCGCCATGAATTAGAAATATTAGAAAAAGATTATGAAGAATTATTAAATACTGAAGAATCCTTAAAAGCCGAAGTTGAAAAATTAAAAAATCCGGAATATGTTGAAAGATATGCTAAAGAAAAATTTTTATATACCAAACCTAATGAAATAATTATTAGAAAAACAGATACCAACTAAGTATCTGTTTTATCAAGAGTTTCTATTTTCAAAAAATTTATCAATACTAACACCAAGTATTTGCGAAATATTATATAACACAGGAATACTTATTCCTAATACTTTTCCTGTTTCCAAAGAACCAATTAATCCAGTTGAAACATTGCACATTTCTGCTAGTTTTGCTTGACTAATTTTTTTCCTTGGATTATTTATATTATATAACCCTCTATAATACCTTACATTAGCTCCAATTATTTTAAAAATATCGCCTCTCGTTTCTTTTACATATAACATTTATAATTTTCCTTTCTGTTTATTTTTTAAGAAATCACCAATGTTATATATAATATAATTATATCCTTTATAATTTTAACACATTTTTATATTAGAAACAACATCATTTAGACATGTATAAACACTTTTTAAACAAAGAAAATTACCAATATGAAGCCCTACTTCCTCTAAATATATTAAAATCTAAAATATTAAATATCAAAAAACTTAAAATTATGATATAATAACTTCGAAATGGAGTTTATATATGAAAAGAGTTAATAATAAAGAGTTAAAAAAATCTCTTCACAAAAATTTTATTACTTTGGCTATCAGTGTATTATTTTTAATTTTTACCATCAGTTGTTTCTTAATAACCAATTATTTAAATGAAAAGGATAAAGATAATAGTATTTATTTAAATGAGGTTATTATGGATATGGCTAATAAGCCCAATGTTAAAAGCTACTTAGATGTTTATGCTTTAGAGATTCTTGTTGCAAAATCAAATACTGCTAAAGATTTAAGTATTTATATTGCTTCTGATGATAAATTATATTATTTAGTTGCTATTGATTCTAAAACCCATGACAAAATTAAAAATAGTGACTTAAATCAAAAACCTTATCGTCTTTATGGAACTACTGTTACCACTGATCAAGAAATTAAACGTATTATTGAAGAAGCTTACAATCTTAATGTTGAAAATGAAAAAGATAAATTAACGGATGATAATTTTGCCGATATGTATGGTGGTGTTTATCTTGATGCCACTATAACTAATGAAACTGGTGATACCCTCTTAATTTTCGCTGGAATTACAGGCTTTTTAAGTATCCTCACCCTTATTGCTTTTATTACTAATACCTTATCGACTAAAAAAGTTCTTAAAAATTTAACGGATGAAGATTTACAAAAAATCGAAAAAGAAATTGACGATGAAAGTACTATCAAGTATCCTAAATATCATCTTATGCTTACTAAAAATTATATTATTAATACCTCAAATAAACTACGTATAACTAAATATTCTGATTTAATTTGGATTTATGAACATAAACTAAAACAAAAAGGTATTACCACTAATAAATCTTTAGCTGCGATGACTACTACCGGTAAAACTATCTATTTAGTAGAGTTATCTGGTTCTAAGAAAATGGATAATATTTTAAATGAAATAAGCACTAAAATAATCAATACTAACAAAAATATTCTTGTTGGGTACACCAAAGAAAATATTGAAGAGTCTAAAAATATTCTTAAAAATTTAAATTCTAAATAACGTTTAATCGTTATTTTTTTCTACTTTTTACATATTTTATTCTTATTTTTTAGATTTATTTTCATATATTATACTATGAAAAAATTAAAGATATTTCTATTTATTTTATTGTTAATAACCATCTTACTTATTAACAATAATGTTAAAGCCTTACTTCCTTTAAGTGGCAAATTAATAGTTATTGATATTGGCCATGGTGGTCTTGACCCTGGTACTATAAGTGGTACTACTTATGAAAAAGATATAAACCTCTCTATTGGTAAACTATTAGAACTAGAACTTGTTAAAAATGGTGCTTCCGTCTTATTAACTAGAGATGGCGATTATGATTTAAGTTCCCCTAATGCTACTTATCGTAAGAAAAGTGATTTTGATAATCGTATTAAGTTAATTAATGATAGTAAAGCTAATATGTATTTATCTCTTCATTTAAACTATTTACCCCAAACTGCTTATCATGGTGCTCAAGTCTTTTATAATAATGAAACCAATCAAAAAATTGCCGAAATATTTCAAAAAACCTTAAATAAAGGTTTAAATGAAAATCGGCAAATCAAAAAAATTCCTAATCGTACTTATATGTATGACAAACTAACTATTCCGGGCATTTTAATCGAATGTGGTTTTTTATCTAATCCCGAAGAACTGGCTAAACTAAAGACCCCCTCTTATCAACAAAAAATAGCCACTCTCTTAAAAGACGCATTAATCGCTTATTATTAAAATTCATACTCCCATTTTTTATATTCTTTATCCCATTTTTTTCCGGTGCTATAACTTAAATCCCCTATTTCTTTTACTACTTCTTTAAGTTTTTTCTCATCACTATCTAATGCTTCATCTAAGGCATTAATTAAAGTTCTAGCTTTTTCAATACAAACATCATATAAATCTAAAACGGAATAATGGTAACTAGTCTTTTTATCTACGGGATAATACCACTTTTTATGTTCTAAATTTAACACACTTTCATCTATTTTTTTAATATAATAACAATAATTTGTTAAAATCCATTTTTTAATTATATGCGTTTTATCAATTAAATAATAGATCAAATACTTTATTCCTAAACGAGATTCCATAATATGTTTTACAATAAATCGATAATTCCGATATCCTCTAAGTATTGCCGAACTAACTTCACTAGCGCAAAAAGTATTCATATAAGCATAATCAATCGTTTTTCTTAACTCTAAACTAAACTCTACCTGCGGAAATATTTCTTTACTTAAATTAACATTATAAATCATTTTATCATTTTTTTCTTTATACATAAAAGCATCTATCATATATTCTATATAGGTATGTCTTCCTTTATATTTTAACGTTTCTTTATTATTTTGATAATATCTTCCGGCTTTATAATAAACATAAGGATGAAATGTTGAATCCATAATATAATGACAAATAGAACCATATAAATACGCTAAAACATCCCCATTATTTGTTAAATCATTGTCTTTAATATATTTTATAATATTTTGAAAATATAAATTAACATTATTCTTATGAGCAAAATGTCCTAATTTTTCTCTTGAAAAATATAACACATCAAAACTCTTTCCAAATAAATTTAATATATCTGTACTATTTTTTAATTTATCTTTTGTTTTCTCATTTAATACTTTATAAACATCTTTTGTAAATATATGATGTGTATAAGTGGCTGGCATAATATCCACCTCTTAAGGGTATTATAACAAAATTCCTTAATTTTTTCAAGTTCACCAAATTTTCACAAAAAAATAACATTAAAATCATAATATTTTTATACAATATAATTGTTCTTTGTGGTATAATGTTTAAATAGGTGAGGATATGGAAAAGATATTTAAAACTCTAGATGAACAAATTACCATTTTAAGAAATAAGAACCTCATAATCGATGATGATACTTATGCTAAGGATATCCTCTTAAGAGAAAACTACTTCTTCCTAAATGGTTATCGTTACTTATTTATGAAATCTTTAAATGATCGTCGTTTTATAGATGGCACCAATTTTAGAGAACTTTATGCCCTATTCTATTTCGACCGTCAATTAAGAAATATTTTATTTAAAAATATTTTGATTTTAGAAAATAATATTAAAAGTATTATATCTTATGAATTATCTAAAAAATATGGTTTTAAAGAAAAGAAATACTTAAATCCTAGTAACTTTACCAATGATCCTAAACGGACTCGTCAAGTAAATGATTTACTTCGTAAAGTCAAAAGGCAAATTAGTATCAATGGTAAGGAACACGCTGCTACTAGACATTATCAAAGCAATTATGGTTATATCCCTTTATGGATTGTTGTTAAAGTATTATCTTTCGGCATTGTTGGGGAATTATACACGATTTTAAAACCAGAAGACCAATCCAATATTGCAGAAATATTCGGTATTGATGTTGCTTCTTTACTTGTATATTTACCTATCATTGCTAACTATCGTAACTTGTGTGCGCACGAGGACATTTGCTATGAACATAGGACGCAAAAAGAAATACCTATAACCAAATACCATGAACTCCTCCAAATACCAAAATTAAATGGCGACTATATTTATGGCATTAATGATTTATTTTCCCTTATAATTATTTTAAAAAGATTATTAAGAAGTGACGATTTTCATATGATGTTAAATGAAATAGCTTATGAAATTGATTACTTAAGTGGTCGCTTGCACAGTATAAGTATTGATAAAGTCTTAGATAAAATGGGGTTCCCTAAAAATTATAAAGAAATAGTAAGGATGGATTAAAATGACTGAAAAAAAATCTCATAACATATTAAAACAAGGAATAATCTTAATAATTGTTTTCTTCTTAGGTGTAGGTGCAACTTTTGCTCTATTCCATTTTTTCCCCGCTATAATTGGTACTGTTGAAACTAATTATAAAAAGGATGTTACTATTACTGATAAAGGTATCGCGGATGCCGTTGAAAAATTATACGACGCTGTAATTGTTATTAACACTTATGTTAAAGGTGAGCCTTATGCTCAAGGAACTGGTTTTGTTTACAAAATCGATGGTGACAAAGCTTATATTTTAACTAATAATCACGTTATTAATAATGCTACTGATGTTTATGCAACCTTTACCGATGGTGATACTGTTAAAACTGAAATAGTAGGAAATGATGTTTATTCTGATATTGCTGTTTTATCAGTTTCTAAAAATGAAGTAACAACTGTCGCTGAATTAGGTAAAAGTGAAGATTTACGTTTAGGTGATACTGTTTTTGCAATTGGTGCTCCTCTAGATAGTGCTTATTCTTGGAGTGTTACACGAGGTATTGTCTCTGGTAAAGATCGTCTTGTCGAAGTTGAATTATCTGATGGTAATAACTCTACTCCTATGGTTGTAAGTACTCTCCAAACTGACGCTGCTATAAACTCTGGTAACTCTGGTGGACCTTTAGCCAATGCTAATGGTGAAGTTATTGGTATTACCTCTATTAAATTAGCTAGTGAAAAAATCGAAGGTATGGGTTTTGCAATTCCTATTGAAAATGCTTTAGAAATGGCTGAACAATTAATTGATGGTAAACCTATTGAACGTCCATCTCTTGGCGTTTATACTTTAGATGTTACCTCTGCTTATCAATCTTATAAATATCATGCCATTATCCAAGAAGCTGATGTTACTCAAGGTGCTTTAGTAACTGAAGTAGTACCTAAAAGTTCAGCTGCCTTAGGTGGTATTGAAGCTGGTGATATTATTGTTGAAGTTGATGATAACGAAATCACCTCTAATGCTTACTTACGCTATTACTTATTTAAACACAAAGCTGGCGATGATATGGAAGTTACAATTAAACGTGGTAGTGAAACTAAACATCTTCGTATCCGTTTGACGGCTGGTAATTAAATTTTAAATCATATCATAATATTAAGTAATTTATAAGGAGAAATAAATGAAAAAAATATCTTACCTCTTATGTTTAATTCTTATTGGTGCCGTTCCGACTATTTATTACTTTAATCACAAAGAAACTAACAATTTAGATGATGAAAAAGATCCTAATCTCCCCGCCGAAACAACCAAGAATAAAGCCGAAAAAATCTTCGATACTCTAACTATTGAAGAAAAAATTGGGCAAATGTTATTTATATCTTACGAAAGTAGTGATACTTTAAATTCTAATTTACAAAATATCTTAACTACTGCCAAGCCGGGAGGCTTTATTCTTTTTCAAGAAAATTTAAAAAATTACTCTACTGCTATAAGCTTCATTAAAGATTTAAAAGATAATTCTGAAATACCTATATTTTTAGGTATTGATGAAGAAGGAGGTCGAGTTGACCGCCTTTCTAATATTAAAGGCTATACTTATGAAAAAATACCCGATATGGCTAGTATTGGAGCTACCTTAGATGAAGAAAAAGCCTATGAAACAGGGACAAATTTAGCAAACATTCTAAATGATTTTGGTCTTAATATCGATTTTGCTCCTGTCGCTGATGTTTTAACTAATGAAGATAATAAACTTATTGGTAATCGTTCTTTTGGTAGTGATCCTTATTTAGTTGCTAGAATGACTCGTGGGTTAGCTAAAGGCCTAAGTGATAATAACATTATTCCTGTATATAAACATTTCCCCGGCCATGGTGATACTTCTACTGATTCCCATATAGATTTACCAATTATTAATAAAACTAAAGAAGAACTATTAAAGACCGAATTAATCCCTTTTAAAAATGCCATTGAAAATAATGCCGAAATGATCATGATAGGTCATCTAAGCTTACCCTTAATTACAGGTGATTATACTCCAGCCTCTTTATCCAAAACAATTGTTACTGATATCTTAAAAAATGAACTCGGATATGACAATGTTATTATTAGTGACGCTCTAAACATGAAAGCATTAACCAAATATTATACAACCGAAGAGATATACGAACTTGCTATAAATGCCGGAATTGATATCTTACTTATGCCCAGTAACCCTATCAATGCTGTAAATACAATCAAAAAATTAGTAGAGGAAAACAAAATTACAGAAGATCAAATAAATACCTCTGTTTTAAAGATTTTAAAGTTAAAAGAAAAATATAATTTAATTTAAAAAGGAATCTGGTAAAGGATTCTTTTTTTAGTTTCTATATTTTATTCATATTTCCCTTTTTCTGCATGCTTTATTAATTTTTTTCTCTTAAAATTTTTTTCATTAAAAAAACAGCTCCTTCCAAGTTTAAGAATATATTTTCATTATACATTCTTTTTCTAACTTTTCAAAGCCATTTCAAAATTCTCTGGCAGGGGCGGAGAGAATCGAACTCCCATCAAAAGTTTTGGAGACTCCTATGCTACCATTATACCACGCCCCTACGTGATAAAAGTATTATAACACATCTTAATTCATTTTTCTAGCTTTTTTCATATAATAAAATAGGTGATTATAAATGATTATAAATTATAACTCTAAAGATTTAGATTTACTCGCCCGAATTATGCGAGCCGAAGCCCAAACTGAAGGTGAATTAGGTATGCTTATGGTTGGCAATGTTGTTGTAAATAGAGTTTTAGCCGACTGCTATACTTTTAAAGATATTGATTCGGTAAGTGACGCCATCTACCAACCCAATCAATTTGTAGGCGCAGACTCTCCCCTTTTTTATGGATCAGCAACCACTAATGAAAAAAACTTAGCCAAACGTATTTTAATGGGCGAATATTACTATCCTGCTACTCATGCTTTATGGTTTTATGCCCCCGGAAATAGTAGTACTTCCTGTCAATCCAAATGGTACAGCCAACCTCTCGCAGGCAAATATAAAAATCATTGTTTCTATCGCCCCGACAGTGGTGTTTGTCCTCAAATCTATTAATAATACTTATCTAAAAAAAAATACTTATTTATTGTAAGTATTCTTTTTTAGATAAATTATTTTTTACCTGTTGAACCAAACCCATTTTGGCCTCTTTCTGTATCTGTAAGTTCCTCTACTTCTTCAAAATCTACTTTTAAATAAGGCATAATAATCATTTGCGCTATTCTTTCAAAAGCTTCAATAGTTTTATCTTCATTTGTATGATTATGTAAAGCTACCATTACTTCTCCTCGATAATCTGCGTCAACTACTCCAACACAATTAGCGGGTGCTAAACCTTTTTTGGTTGCTAAACCACTTCTTGCAAAAATTAACCCTGCATATCCAGTTGGTATTTCCATAGAAAGTCCCGTCTTTATTAAAACAGTCTCATGTGCTTTAATAGTTACGTCTTCTTCATTTACTCCATACAAATCAAATCCAGCTGCCTCTACTGATCCATACATTGGTATTTTTGCTTTTTCATTCACTTTTTTAATCTTTAATTTACTTTCCATTTTTATATCCTCCATTAATTAGTATAACATAAATAATTATTATTTCTAGATAAATTAATTAATTTTTAAACATTAAGTTTCATTCCTATTGTTAAAATACTATTAGCCAAATTATTAAGTCGCATTACATCACTAACTGTCGTATTATAAAGTCTTGCTATACTATATAAAGTATCGCCTGCTTGCACTGTATGCACTCTTCCTGGACTAGTATTATTATCTGGAATGTTTAATGTTTCGCCAATTGTAAGTAAATTAGAAGTTTTATTATTAGCTTTCTTTAACTCATCCACGGTAATCCCAAATTTTTTAGCAATACTATATAAAGAATCGCCTTTTTGGACCGTATAAGTATTTATGCTTGGAAGAGATTCACTTACCACTCTAAGTCGTTGTCCAATACTTAAATTATTAGATGTCAAATTATTTAACGCCTTAAGTTCATTAACAGTCATCCCATATAATCCAGCAATCTTATATAAAGTATCACCCGCTTTTACTATATAATACTCTTCATTTTGCACTTCATCATCAAACTCTGGAATCATTAAACTCATCCCAATGGTTAAATTATTACTTTGTAAATTATTAGCCTTCTTTAATTCATCCACACTAACCCCATATTCTCGAGCAATACTATATAATGTGTCACCTTTTTTAACAATATAATAATTACTAGCTTCTCCTTCTGGTGGTGTATAAGTAACTCCTATATAACTAGCTAATGCTCTAACTACTGCTTCCGCTAAATTCTGCCAATTATTCTTTATTTGATTAACATCATCACCAGTTGAATCAGCAAAACCATATTCTACAATCACCGTTTCATTATTAGGAGTATTTCTAAGCATGTAATAGTAATCTTTACTTGAATCACTTGGTAATCTTCTTTGATAATACTTTCTTACATTTTGACCTGATTTTATAAATTCATCAGTTATTTTTCGTGATAAAGCATCACTATTACGTAAAGCATAAATTACTTCTGCACCATCACCGCCTGGCGATAATCAATGTGTAATTTTTTATTTTTTAATTTTTAATTTTAAGTGGATCTTCAATTATAATATTTTTTGATCCGCAAATTGGACATTTTTTATTATTTTTATTATCTATAACAATGTCAAAATCTCTATTTAAACAATTATTACAGAATAAATAAGGCTTCATATAAATTGCTGTTCTTTTATTATCAACCATATTTTTAATATAATTTTTTACAGGATTTGCACCTAAAATAAAATCAGGATGAATAAATAACGATGATTTTATTTTTAAATAATTAGGATCAGATAAATCTAATTCCTTATATTCATAATCCTTATACATGAATAAAACATATCGTCTTTCTTTTTCGTAAGACCATTGAGGGTCCTTTATGGACAATATCCAATATTGCATTATTTCTTCTAAAAAACTATTTTTACTTTTATCATCTATATCAAAACAGTCAATTATACTACATAAAAAATTCAATTCTTTAATCGCTTCTTCTTTGTCATAAATTACATCAAAGGCCATAACTTGCGAAAATGATGGAAATTCCTTATTTTCATTACATATAATTGGAGATAATATTTCTGCCATGCGATCATCTTTATATCCATATATACAATTGCCATAATTATTAATCATATTTTTATCTCCAATTGTTTTACAAAACGATGATACATAATACTGTCTTTTAGAAGATAAGTCTATATTTTTAACCCAAGCATAATCACACCAATCAGTATTTTCATATAATTCTGGTATAATTTTCTGCTCTCTAATATCATTTAATTTTTCTATTGGAGAAATCCATATTTGATGATTTTTAATGCTTTTAGCCGCAACCTCGCTGCTAATATACTTGCAAATATAATCTTCGTTATAATTATTTCTTGACTTTAAAACATAATTGCTAATACTTGTCATAAGAACACCTTTTAATGGTCGTTTAATAGGGTTATCACAATCAAGCCTTATCAACTTTGATGCCAATTTATATAAACTATATATTTCTTCTCGTTTAAATGCCCAAATTCTTGTTCTTTTTACACATCTAAAATAGCTTATATCATTTAGCAAGGAAATATATGAATGAGTAATACTAGTAATTAATTCCTTTTTTGTTTCTTCAGCATTTATAATATCAATTATATTTTCAACCAATTCAATCAATTGTTCTGAATAATCTTTACTTTTTTCAATAGTAAATTTCTGATAAGAAAGGTAATATAACTTTAATTCTGGTATTAAACCTTCAAATTCATTAATCTCCATAGATTCATTAGCTTCTGGCAACCATGATAGCATTTTTTGCATTCTCGTTTTATAACCCACTAATTCGTATAAATAAGTCCTAAGTGCATTTAAATTTAACAAATGTGATTCTAAATACAATGTATTTAAAATTGCTACTTCATATTCTGTAGTTCTACATAGCCCTAATGTAGATCTTTGATTAAGATCATAATCACTAATTAAAGATACTAATATTTCTTTGTTCTTATAATTTGGCTCTTTTTTAAATATTTCTATATATTCATAAATATTACTTAATTGACATTCAATTGCATTGGCGGGCCAATCTGAGGGTTTGTCTTTTACAATGTCCATTTCTAAATTTCAACTCCTTAATGTTTTAAATCTTTTATGGTTTAAATTTAAATAATCCAGCTTTTACTATGTATACTTTGTTCCTGAATGGAGCAAAGTTAATTAAAGATTATTTAATATGCTAAATTTATAAATTATTTCAATATTTTTATCTTTATCTATAACTATTTTATCAATGATAGTTTGCATAAGTTCTCTTGTAGGATTTTCAATGTTAATTAAAGATTTTATCTTTTCTTCATATTGTTTTAAATCATCAGTTTTATTTTTTATAACTTTGTTATCATCCTTCAACTTATTTATTTCTTTTCTTAATTTGGTTAATAAAACTTCAGTATCATTAGCAATTCTTTTATACATTTCTTCTGATACTAATCCTTTAAATTTATCTTCATAAAGTGTATCTAATTTATTAAGATATTCCTTTTCTTTTGATTCTAACTCTTTTATTTTTTCTTGTGTCTTAAAATTATTCTTTTTCTTATTATTAATTTCATTTGCAATATTAGATACATTAATAGCTTTTAAATATTGTTTACAAGTCTTTTTAATCGTATCTAATAAAGCATTCTCTAACTTATCATAAGGAATAAAATGTGGCTCACACATCCTTCTTTTAGGATCTCTTGAATATCTATTACAATTAATTGTCCAATAATCTTGTTTCTTTTTATAGGTAATCGTAAGCATATTACCACATTCTTTGCAATATAATAAGTTTTCAAATAGTCTTTTTTCTCTTTTGGTATTTGCTGTATAATTTGTTCTTTTAACATTATCTTGAACATGTTCAAATATAACTCTATCCACTATTGGTTCATGAGTGTTTTTAACAATATCCCAATTACCTTTTGGAAGTATCTTTTTCTTTTTAGATTTATAAGATACTTTCGTTTGAACACTTTGTACCATATCGCCAACATACATTTGATTTTTTAAAATCTTTTTAACAGAAGATATAGTCCATATAGGATTATATTTATTTTTAGCATGTAAATTTTTTCTTTTAAGACTACTTGGAGTTTTAATTTTACTTTCATTTAGATAAGTTGTTATGGCAGATAATCCAACTCCTTCATATGCCATATCAAATATTTTTTTTACGATAGGAGCATATTCTGGATCAGGTATTAAGTGTCCCTTATCATCTGGATCTCTTAAATAACCATAACTCGGAGCACTACCAATAAACTTACCATTTCTTCTTTTATCATTTAAGACATTACGAATTTTTATAGAGTTTTGCTTACTATAATAATCATTACAAGCAAATATAAAAGTTGAAGAATCATTACTAGCTTGGTTAATTGCATTGTCATAACCCTCTTGCATAGAAATAAATCTTATTCCATTTTCAGGGAAGAAATTTTCTACATAATAACCAGTCATAATATGATCTCTTCCAAGCCTAGATAAATCTTTTACGATAACTAAGTTGATACGCTTTTCTTTTATATCTTCAAGCATTTTTGAAAATCCTGGTCGTTCAAAATTAGTTCCAGAATAACCATCATCAACATATTCTGATGCAAAGATAAATCCTTGCATCTTTACAAAATTCATTAGCATATTTCTTTGATTAAGGACACTCTCACTATCAGATTCGT
>CANQBY010000012.1 GCA_947589695.1 uncultured Bacilli bacterium | reverse complement strand
AAGCTAGTGCCCGTTATGAAAAAAGTTTAGATCCAAATATGACCGATGTTGCTATTAAACGTTTAGCATATCTTTTAAAGAAAGAAAATCCAAAGATGGAAATTGCCTCTAATTTAACAGATGTTTACCCTCAAAAGTTAGAAGAAGGCCAGATTGTTTTAGATAAAAAAACTTTAAATGTCTATATGGGTAGAGAAATGGAAGATGAAGTAGTTGTAAATATTTTAGAATCTCTAGGTTTTAAAGTTAAAGTAACTAGTGATAACTTTGAAGTAATAGTACCAACATTTAGAGCAACAAAAGATATTAAAATTAAAGAGGATTTAATTGAAGAAGTAGCCAGAATTTATGGACTTGAAAAGTTAGTTCCGGAGCCTTTAAAATTAGATTTAATAAGTAATGAATTAGAAGATGTATTTAATCAAGAATTAGAAGTTAAAGAATTACTTTCACGAAAATTTGATATGCATGAAGTACATAGTTATATTTGGTATGATACAGCTTTATTAAAAAAATTAGGAATAGAAAAAGATAATGTTAAATTATTAGGAAAAGACGCTAATAATATTTTAAGAGATGATATGAGTTTAGCATTACTTAATATAGTAGAAGAAAATTTTAAAAATTATAATAATTTTAAAATATATGAAATTGGTACAATTATTAAAAATAATCAAAATAAAAGAGTTTTAAGTATTATTATCGCGGGTGAAGAAAAGAATTTAGAAGTTATGTATAATGAACTTAAAATGGTAGTTAAATATTTATTTAAAATGTTAAAGAATAAAGATGTACAATTTTTAAATAATGTTAATGAAGCTAGTTATTTTGATAAAAATTTAGGTAAAGTTATAAGTGTAGATAATAAAAAATTAGGAGAAATAAATATTATTAATAAGAGTTTAGTATCAAAAATAGCCAAAAAGAAAATGGTTGTATGTGCAGATATAGATTTTGATAGTTATGTAGAAGTAGAAAGAATAGAAAAATTAGCGAAAGATGTTAGTAAATATCCAACAGTTAGTTTAGATTATACAATTACTTTAAATGAGATGAAATATCAAGATTTAAAAGATATTTTAGAAGAATTTAGAAGTAATTTAATTAAAGAATATAAATTAATAGATGTATATAATGATAAATATACGATTAGATATATTCTAGGAAGCGATAATAAAACATTAGAACAAAAAGATATTGAAACATTTAAAAATAGATTTATAGAGCATTTAAAACAGCATAATTTGGGGATTTTATAAGAAAAATTTGACATTTTAGGAGTTTTATGGTAATATATTTAACATCTTTTGAAAGGGGGATATATTGATGAATATGACAGAATATAGAAAATTACAAGATAGAGTATTTGCAAAACTTGTGGGTGAAGGTGGTTTAAGTGCTGATTTTACTTCACTTACAGCTTCAGATCAATCTTATAATTTAGAAATGAAACAAATTTTAAACAGAATCCTTGATGATGATAAGTTTGCAGATGTATTAACAGCAAAAATTGTTGGAAGATATGTTGAAAATTGTAGACGTAGAGGAATAGAAGAAAGTAAATACTTTGATAAAGTTATGACTCCATATGAATGTTGTATGCTAGCACGTTATTATGGACTTATGATGTTACAAGATGAATATTTAAGTAAAGATTCAAGAGGAAGATAGAAATATCTTCTTTTTTTGTGTATTTTGGCTTGTGTAAATGGTATTTTTTTGGTACAATTAATTAAGAATAGGGTGATATTATGGAGAATAATATTAATAATAATAATCTTAATGATTTTAATAATAATATCAATAATAATGAAATGCCTAACTTAAATAATGGTATCATTAATAATGAAGTTGTAAATAATAATGAGACACCAATAGAAGATGAAGAATTTCAAAAGAAAAGAAATAAGAGAGTGTATCTAATGTCTATTTTAGGAGCAATTATAATTACAGTATCTATTATTATAATTGCCATGAGTGGTTCATATGCTTATTTTATAAATGAGGTAGAACATAATAAGGATCATATAGAAAATGAAAAAGTGACACTTACAAGTGGAGACTTGAAGATGTCTTTTACGTCTAGTAATTACATTAATTGGCAAAAAGCTGGTTTAGTGGAAGCGATAGATGATTCAAAAGATGTATCTGGAGCTACAAATGAAAATATCGGTATAGATGAAAGTAAATTAAAAGCGTCAGGTGCAAGTGGTTATACAGATTTTACGATAGCTTTTGGGGCTGATTCCACAGTTAATAAAGCAAAATATAGTATTTATTTAACTGATTTGGAGATGACAGAAAATTTTAAAAGTAAATATTTAAAATGGGCATTATATAAAGTTAATGGTACTGGAGATACAAATAATACTCTTGTTAAATTTGGAGATTTTAGCAGTGTTCTAAAGGTTGATACTGCAAGTCAAGAAGATTCCAAAACAAAGGTAAAAATGCAAGATGTAGTTATTTTGGCATCTCAGGATATTTCAAAAGGTACTGGAAGTTCTTCAGATAAGTATAGATTGTATTTATGGCTAGAAAATAGCAAAACTGAGAATCAAATTAGTTTATTAGAAGGCCAATTATCAGTGAAGGTTGGTTTTAGAGCTGTTACTTCAACTGGTCAAGAGTAGAAATACTCTTTTTATTTTCGATAAAATTTGACAAAACATGAAAACTGGATTTTTTTGGTGTTTTATTATGGGCATATTTATGTTATAATTGTTATAGTATGCTGGTAGGAGGTATTATTAGTGAAGTTTATTCAAATAAAGAATTGCTATAAAGTATATAAAAATGGGGTAACAGCCATTGCAGATTTATCTTTAGAAATAAATAAGGGTGAATTTGTTTTTGTAATTGGAGCTTCGGGTTCTGGGAAGTCAACTCTAATTAAAATGTTATATCGAGAGGAAAAACCAACGAAAGGAAATGTCGAAATTGGGGGAATTAATGTAGGTAAAATTAGAAATAGAACGGTTTATAAATTAAGAAGAAAACTAGGAATTGTTTTTCAAGATTTTAAATTATTACCAAAACTTACGGTTTATGAAAATGTAGCTTTTGCCCTTGAATGCATTGGAATGAAGAGTAGTGAAATTAGACCGAAAGTCTTAAAAGCTTTAGAACATGTTGGTTTAAAAGAAAAGGTTAGAAGTTTTCCTAATGAACTCTCTGGCGGAGAACAACAAAGAGTTTGTATTGCAAGAGCCATTGTCAATGATCCGAAACTTTTAATATGTGATGAACCAACAGGAAATTTGGATCCTAAAACATCTCAAGAAATTATGAATGTTTTAGATACAATTAATAAAGATTTAGGAACTACTATTATTATGGCTACTCATGATAAAGATATCGTAAATAGAATGAAAAAAAGAGTAATTGTTTTAGATAGTGGAGTATTATATGAAGATCATGAGAAAGGAAGTTTTAAGATAAGTGAAACCATTTAGAATTATATATCGAAGTATTAGAGATTCATTTAAAAGTGTTTTTCGAAATTTTAGTTTAAGTATGGCGAGTATTATTTGTACAACTATTACTTTAATATTAGTGGCTTTAGCTATCATTGTAACCGTAAATGTAAATCATGTAACAAAAACAATGGAAGAAGAATTAACAATTGTGGTATATGCGAATAAAGATACAACTGATGAACAAATAAATGAAATTGAAGAAAAAATTAATAAAATAAGTGAAGTAAAAGACGTAGAATATAAAAGTAAAGAAGAATGGCGGTTAGAAATGAAAAACAACTCTGATACTTTAAAAGTAACGTTAGATTATTTAGAGAATAACCCTTTATTTGATTCTTTTATTGTCACTGTTAATAATGTTGAAGATTTAGCCCCAACAGCAAGATTAATAAGAGATATTGATAATGTAGAAAGTGCTAATTATGGAGAAGGAATGGTTGAAGATATTATAAGTGTCTTTAATGTAATTAAAACAGCAACAATTGTTATTGTTATTGCTTTAGTTTTAGTAACGGCTTTCTTAATTAGTAATACAATTAAATTAACAATCTTTTCAAGAAGAAGTGAAATTGAGATTATGCGGTTGGTTGGAAGTAGTAATATTTCAATTAAATTACCATTTGTATTTGAAGGTTTTTTACTAGGTTTAGTAGGTTCTTTAATACCAGTTATTGTAACAATATATGGTTATATTATTGCTTATGAAAAATTAAATGGATCAGCTTCCTTTTCAATAATTGAATTAGTAGAGCCAATGCCTTTTGTGTTATATACTTCTTTAGTATTAATCTTAATTGGATCTATTGTAGGTATGATAGGTTCGGCTCGAGCAGTTAGAAAGTATTTGAAGATATGATGAAGAAGTTTAGAATAATTAGTTTATGCTTCTTATTTATGCTTATAATTCCCATAAGGGTAGAAGCAAAAGATGAAACTTTAGGGGATTTAAAGAAAACATGGCAAAATTTACAAGCGGAATATAATGCTTATCAAAATAAAACAGAACAAGCGAAAAATGAAATAAAACAAAAACAAGCAGCGATAGCTAAAGCACAGGAAGAAATGATTGTAGCGGAACATGAACAAGAAGAAACCGAATTACAAATTGAAGAATCAAATGAGAGAATCGCGGAATTAAAACAAGAAGCGGAACATGTCTTACAGTATTTACAACAAGTTCAAAGTCAAAATGTGTATGTAGAATATGTGACAGGAGCTTCTAGTATGACGGATTTAATTACTCGAATAGAAGCAGTAAAACAAGTAAGTGGATATATTCAAGATACCTTAGATAATTTGGAAGCGGAAATTAGAAAAAATGAAGCTTTAGTTCAAGAATTAAAAGAAAAACAACAAGCTTTAGCGGATAAAATTGATAGTTATGAGAAAGCAATTGCCCAATTACAATTAAATGCAGAAGAATATAACGAATTTGCCCTTGATATTGGCGAAAAAGTCCAAGTTGCCAAAGAAAACTATGAGGCTAATCGCAAAATATGTATGGCTAATTTAGGAAAAGCGGATGATAGTTTAAAGTTAACTGATTGTTCAAAAGTACCGGCCAATGGAGCTTGGCTTAAACCTTTAACGAGTGGAGTAGTTACAAGTCCTCAAGGATACAGAACCCATCCGGTCACGGGTAAAATTTATACTTTCCATGATGGGATTGATATTGGAGTATCTGAGGGTACACCAGTTTATGCGGCAGCGGCTGGAACAGTAGTAGCGAGAGTTAGTCGTTCTAGTTGTGGAGGTAATAAATTATTTATTAATGTAATTGTAAATGGAAAAGAATATACAACGTGGTATTACCATTTATTAAGCTTTAATGTCAATGTCGGAGATGTAGTAACCCAAAATACGGTAATTGGTTATGTTGGAGGTTATTCAACGTCTTCTCGGCATGGAGGATATGATACTTGTACAACCGGTGCGCACTTGCATTTTGGGGTACAAAATGGCTTTTATGGCACCGGAGTTCAAACCAGCCGAGTAATACCGGCCCCAGGATTTAGAAATGAGGTTGGTTATAGATT
Organism: uncultured Bacilli bacterium; assembly: GCA_947589695.1. Classification (GTDB taxonomy): domain Bacteria; phylum Bacillota_I; class Bacilli_A; order RF39; family UBA660; genus Caccenecus. The sequence goes on along the minus strand of CANQBY010000012.1, from coordinate 8,440 downwards.
TACTTCAAGAAGTGATTTTTATAGATAAACATTCATTTAGAATGTTTTTTCTATGTACAAAAGCTTAAAAATAATATATAATTATGATATGGTGAATAAATGATTAGAGTGAGCAAAGTTAAGAGTTGGGATAAGTTATTATTATTAGATTATAAATTAAAAAGTGTTTTACCTTATGTAAATCTAAACCAAGAAAAACTACAAGTAATTATGGATGTTAATAATTATATTAAAGATAATTATATGAAGGGTTATATAATATGGTCTAATTTTAAAAAGATTGGAGCTTATATAATCGATAATCAAGAATTAGATTTATTATATGTAGAGGAAAAATATCAAAATAAAGGAATTGAAGCAAAAATATTAAAAAAGATAAAAAAAAAAATAAAGAGGGTTAAAATACGAACTAGAAATAAACAAGCTAAGGATTTTTATATAAATAAGGGTTATAAAATAGATTATGAAGATAAAGATATAGTTTATTTAAAGGAGGAATAAATTTATGAGTATTAATGAATTTATGAAAAAAATGGCAATGGATATGAAAGTTAATGATAGAGATTTTACCAAAGATGATTTTTATTATATTTTAAAGTATATTGGGATTAAAAAAGATAATTCTTTGGTAGAAGATATTGAGACTTTTTATCAAGATTTTTTGGATAATTTAAGTAATTCGCTAGTTAAATATGAAGCGAAAAGAGTAAAAACAGGAGAAAATGCAACTTATTATATTGGTTTTTATGTAGATAAGAAAGCTAATTATAAAGAAGCAGTGAAGTTATATTTTCCGGTTAAATATGAATATTTGATAAGTGCTTTAAAAACAATATTTTTATATTTAATTAGAAATAGTGTGAAAGCAACAGTTAAGTTTTGTGTGAAAGCAACCAATGAAAATATTGTAATTAGATTTTATGATGAAAAAGAAGTTATGCCATTTATAAATTATTGTAATAGTAATTTTATTTTAGAAGATTTATTAGTACCATGTAATCCTTTTATTGCTAAAATGCATGGTTTAGGTTTAGTAAAAGATGATAATACCATCAATACTTATAATGGAATATTAAGTGTTTTATTAGAAGAATATTTTAGATTATTAAAAGAAAATAATTCGTTAGATAAGGCAAGTGGTTTAGATTTTTTAGATTATATAAGAAAAAGAAAAATGTTAGAAGAAGGGCCTGAACAGCAATTTAATATGGAAGCAATTGAAAAAAATATTATGACAATATTAGAGCATAAAAAGGTCTTAGATTAAAAATATTTGATATAAGGTTAATTGTGTGATACAATAAGTAGGCATGGAGAGATATGATGAAACAAGTATTAGAGAAATTACGAGGCTTATTAAAAGAAAATGACACAATTGTGGTGGGGACTTCCGGGGGCCCAGATTCAATGTGTCTAGTGGATTTATTATTAAAATTGAAGGATGAGCTTAATTTAAAAATAGTTATTGCTCATGTAAATCATAAACTGCGAATTCAAAGTGAAGAAGAAAAAGATTTTGTGAAAGGATTTGCAGAAGAACATGGTTTACCTTTTGAATACATGGAAATAAAAGAATATAGCCATGATAATTTAGAAAGTGAAGCGAGACAAAAAAGATATGATTTCTTTAAAAAGATAGTTAATAGATACCGGGCGAAATATTTAATGACGGCCCATCATGGTGATGATTTGGTAGAAACTATTTTAATGCGCTTAGTTAGAGGTAGTTCTTTAAAAGGTTATAGTGGTTTTAAAGAAATAGTTAAGTTAAATACTTATAAGATAGTAAGACCTTTAATCAGTGTAACAAAAGAAGAAATCTTAGAATATATGGAAGATAATCATTTGAAATATTATGTTGATCAAAGTAATTTTTCAATGGATTATACGAGAAATAGATATAGAAGTGTTGTCCTTCCTTTCTTAAAAGAAGAAAATTCAAATGTCCATTTAAAATTTTTAAAGTTTAGTCAAGAATTAAATGAGGTAAATACCTTTTTTGATAAGTATATAAATAAGATTTTAGATGATATAAAGATTAATGGAGAATATAACATTAAAAAATTATTGAAGCATGGGGATTTTTTAGCCCGAAAAATAATTGAAAATGAACTTTCTTTAATATATGTGAATGATTTGTTTTTAATTGGAGATAAACATACAGAACAAATTATGAAATTAATTAAAAGTGATAAAAGTAATGCGTCAGTTAATTTACCGAATGGGTATGTGGCAATTAAAACCTATAATAGATTTAAAATTGAACATAATAAAGAATGGCAAACTTTTTCATATGTTTTAGAGGGTGACGAAGTTAAAATACCGAGTGGAAAGATTCGGGTAATTAAAAAAAGTGCTAGTAAAAGTAATTATGTAATAAAATTATGTAGTGAAGATATAAAATTACCTATTATTGTAAGATCAAGACGAAATGGGGATAAAATGATTGTTAAAAGAATGAAAGGGACGAAGAAAGTAAAAGATATATTTATTGATGAAAAAGTACCGATGTATAAAAGAGATATATTTCCGATTGTAACAGATAGTGATAATAATATCTTATGGTTACCGGGTGTAAAAAAATCAAAATTTGATGTAGAATCTAGTGGATTTTGTGATATAATACTGCAATATGAGGAGGAAAAATAATGAATACAAAAGAAATAAAAAGAAATAATACTTTTAGAAACTTTTTCCCTTATTTAATATTATTAGTTATTATTGGAGCAACATTGTTTATTTTGAATATGGGAAATAATACAGTTCATGAATTAAAAACAGGAGAATTAATTCAAGCTTTAAAAAATGAAGAAGTAACAGAGATTGTAATTACGCCTAAAAGTAATGAATCAATATATGTTGTAGAAGGTAAATTAAAAGATTATAAAGATAATGAATCTTTTAGTGTAAAAGTAATTGAAGCAGAGATTGGAGATATTACAACTTATGCAGCTGAAAAAGATATAAAGGAATATGAAACAAATTCGGATCCTGGTTCAAGTCCCGTTTTATATATTATTGTACAAGTTTTACCTTTAGTTTTATTAGCAGTTATGGCTTATGTGTTATTTTCAAAACTGGCTAATAGCAATAAAGGTTCAATGGATTTTGGAAAAAGTAGAGCTAAATTAAGTGATGACAAACATCAAGCAAAATTTAGTGATGTGGCTGGTTTAAAAGAAGAAAAAGAAGAAGTTAAAGAATTAATTGATTTCTTAAAGAATCCAAAGAAATTCCAAAAATTAGGAGCCAGAATACCGAAAGGTGTATTATTAGTAGGTCCTCCAGGAACGGGTAAAACTTTACTAGCCAGAGCGGTTGCAGGTGAAGCCAATGTCCCATTTTTCTATATCAGTGGTTCTGATTTCGTCGAGTTATTTGTCGGAGTGGGAGCAAGTCGGGTTAGAGAAATGTTTAAGGATGCGAAGAGAAGTGCACCATGCTTAATATTTATCGATGAAATAGACGCGGTAGGACGTGAAAGAGGTACAGGTTTAGGCGGAGGCCATGACGAGAGAGAACAAACTTTAAACCAATTATTAACCGAAATGGATGGATTTGGGGAAAATGAAGGAATTATCATTATGGCTGCAACAAATAGACCGGATGTTTTAGACCCAGCTTTACTTCGTCCAGGTCGTTTTGATAGACAAGTAACTGTAAGTTTACCAGATTCAAATGAAAGAGAAGCAATATTAAAGGTTCATGCGAAAAATAAAATTTTAGCACCTGATGTTAACTTAAAGAATTTAAGTCTTAGAACACCAGGCTTCAGTGGAGCAGATCTAGAGAATTTACTTAATGAAGCAGCCTTACTCGCAGTTAGACGTGATAAAAACGCGATAACAATGGATGAGATTGATGAGGCAACAGACCGGGTACTTATGGGACCTGCGAAAGTTAGTCGAAAGATTACGGATAAAGAAAAGAGATTAGTGGCTATTCATGAGTCAGGCCATGCAGTAATTGGAATAAAGTTAGAAGATGCGAATGAAGTTCATAAAATTACAATTATTCCAAGAGGTGTTGCGGGTGGTTATACCATGATGCTTCCAAGAGAAGAAAAAATTGCCATTATGACGAAGAAAGAATTAGAAGCGCAAATAACTGGTTTACTTGGAGGCCGGGTTAGTGAAGAAATGTTCTTAGGAGAAATTACAACCGGAGCTAGTGATGACTTTAAAAAAGCAACTAATATTGCCAGAGCTATGGTTACGGAATATGGAATGAGTGATTTAGGACCAGTCCAATATGAACAAAAATCTGAAGGAGTGTTCTTAGGTCGAGATTATGGAAAAACTAAAAACTTCTCAGATAAAGTAGCTCATGAAATAGACGAAGAAGTTCGCAAGATTGTAGAAGAATGCTATGAGAAAGCAAAAGAAATCTTAAAAAATAATAAAGATTTAGTTAATATTTTAGCGGACGCTTTAGTAGAACATGAAACTTTAACTAAAGAACAAATTGACTCTTTAGTAACAACAGGTAAGTATTTAACAGCCGAAGAAATAGATGCCGCGAAAGAATTAGAAGAACTCCGGGAAGAAGCTAAAGAGAAAAAAATAAAAAATTATGCTAAAATGTCTAAAGAAGAATTAGAAAAAGCAATTGATGAAGCTGAAGAATAAGTTAGTAACTTTAAAGTTATTAACTTTTTTTGATAATTTGTATTTTTTGGTTAATTATGGTATAATATAACACGTTTTTAGGGGGAAGAAAGATGAAATTAAAAAAATATGAAATACCATCTAAAGCTAAGGAAAGTTTAAAAGCTTTAGTTATTTCTGATATTCATTATGTGGGTCTTCAAGATAATGATAAATTAGAAAGAATTTTAGAAGTTTTAAAAAATAATAAATATGATGTAATTTATTTAGGGGGAGATATTATTGATTCCACGAATTTATTACATTTTAATGCGAAAGCAACTTATAAAATTTTAGCATTTATTAAAGATTTAGGAGTTATAGCTCCAACATATATTGCTTATGGGGCTAATGATTTAGTTTATTATTCAATTTATGGAGCTAAATATCTAAAAGAACCATATATAGAAGATATTAAAACATTTATGAATAAGTTTTTAGAAGTGGTAAGTGGTTTTAAAAATATTTATGTGGTAGAAAATACACCTTTAGTTATAAAAGAGGGTTATACTTTAAGTATTATAAATCCCAGTTTAGATTATGTATTTGATAATCCCAAAGGAGATCCTGAAATAATTAAGAGAGATAAAATTAGTTATAGCTTTTTAAGATATTTAGATAAAGATAAAACTAATACTTTAATATGTCATTATCCCGAATTTATTTTAACATTATATAAATTAGATTTATTAGGAAATATAGATTTAAGTATCGCGGGACATGATCATAATGGATTAACTCAAATGTTACCAATAGAAGTTTTATTAAATTTAATGGGTCAAAAAAATAGAGGATTAATAACACCTAGTAAGTCAATAAGATTAAAGAATACAAATAATTTAAGAGGAAAAATAGAGTTAGATAGCGATCGGACTTTAATTATTAATCCGGCTGTTACAACAATTTCTGAAAGAAATGATATTTTAAAGAAAATAGATTCTTTATTTTATGAAGGAGCAAGTGAAATAACTTATGTTCCCGAGGAAGAGATAAAAAGAGTTAGAAAAAGGGGTTAGAATTTCTAACTTTTTTTGTTATTTTGTTATAATTAAATTAGAGATAAATGTTTTTTTGCAGAAATTGGGCTTTAAATTAAGAGAGTTTTAGAACTTTAATTTTGGATGGAAAATCAGAATTTAAAATTAAGAGAATTAGATAAAAATATAAAGACAAATGATAAATTATATGTTAAAATATTTTTAGTTATTTATTAAATATAAAGAGGTGTACATAATGGCAAAAGTTATTTCGTTAGTTAATCAAAAAGGAGGGGTAGGTAAGACAACAACAAGCATAAATTTAGCAGCCGCTTTAGGCGTTCTAGGAAAAAAAACGCTTTTAATTGACCTTGATCCCCAAAGAAATGCCACGACAGGTCTTGGATTATCTAATGGGGATTATAGTCATGATGTATATGAGGTTATGACGGGTATAGTACCGATGAAGGAAGCAATTAAAAAGACAAAATTTAAAAATTTGAGTATCTTACCATCCACGATTAATTTAGCTGGGGTAGATGTCGAATTTGTGAAAAAAATGTTAGAAAATCCTGAATTTCATCAAAATGAACAATTAAGAGTGGCGATTGAAACAGTTAAAGAGGCTTATGATTATATTATTATTGATTGTCAACCAGCTTTAGGATTACCAACAATGAATGCTTTAGTGGCAAGTGATTCGGTAATTATTCCGGTGCAATGTGAATTTTTTGCTTTAGAGGGAATTACCCAGTTACTTAATTCTATTATTATGGTGCAATCAAGTATGAATCCCGCATTAAGAATTGAAGGGGTATTACTTACCATGTTAGATGGAAGAACGATTATTGGTTTAGAAGTAATTGAGGAAGTAAGAAAATATTTTAAAGATAAAGTATTTAATACGATTATTCCAAGATTAGTTAGATTAGTCGAAGCCCCATCACATGGGAAACCAATTAATGAATATGATCCGAAGAGTAAAGCAACCATTGCCTATCATAATTTAGCAAAGGAGGTAATTGCTCGTGATGGAGAACAATAGAAAAAAAGCTTTAGGAAAAGGTTTAGAACAATTATTTTCAAATGAAGTTATTAATTTTAATAACTTTGAAGAAAAAATTGTGGAAGAAGGAAAGTCAAGTGGTGGTATTACAGAAGTACCATTAGAAGAAATTAGAAGTAATCCATATCAACCACGGGTTATCTTTGATGACAAAGCTTTGGAAGAGTTAGCTAATTCTATTAAAGAACATGGCATTATTCAACCTGTGATAGTTAAAAAAAGCATTAAAGGTTATGAATTAGTAGCAGGGGAGAGAAGAACCAGAGCAGCTCGTCTCGCGGGTCTTACAACTATTCCGGCGATAATTAAAGATTTTAATGATGTGGAAATGATGGAAATTGCGCTTATAGAAAATATTGAGCGAGAGAATTTAAATCCTATTGAAGAAGCTAAAGCTTATGAAAATATTTTAAAAATAAATAATATTACTCAAGAAGAATTAGCACATAAATTTAGTAAAAGTAGAAGTTATATTACAAATATGCTTGGTTTACTTAATTTACCGGAAATTACAATTAAGTTAGTAGAATCTAAAGAATTATCGATGGGTCATGCGAGAGCACTTAGTAAATTAGAAGATGAAAGTAAAATAAATGAACTAGCTCTTCGAATTGTAAGAGAAGGCTTAAGTGTTAGAGATACAGAGAAACTGATTAATTTAGAAAATTTACCTAAAAAACATAATATAACAAGAAATACTAATTTTGATATTCGGTATAGTATCTATGAAAATTTATGTCGAGAAAAATTAGGAGTAAAAGTAAAAATTAATAATAAGAAAATAGAAATTCCTTATAAAGATGATCAAGAACTAACTCGGATTTTAGAATCTTTAAATATTCAAGTTGGGGAAGAGTAAAAATGAAGATATTTAAGAAGATATTAGATTTTATATTAAAAAGACAAGTAATTGGAACAATTATTACTTTAATTGGAGCTTGGATTATAATTTTATTATTTAATAAATTAATATCTAAGTTATTAGTATCAGGGAAAAATGATTTTGAAGTTAAAAGAAGAAAAACAATTATAGATTTAATTCAAAGTATTTTTAGATATATTGTTTATATTATAGCTTTATTAATTATTTTAGATTTCTTTGGAGTAGATACAAAGAGTTTAATTGCTTCTTTAGGAGTGGCAGGAGTTGTTTTAGGTTTAGCTTTACAAGATACAGTTAAAGATTTTATAAGTGGAATATTTTTAGTACTAGAAAATTATTTACAAGTTGGAGATTGGGTTACTTATCAAGATTTTACGGGAGAAGTAATTGAATTAGGACTTAGAACAACTAAAATTAAAGCTTTTGATGGACAAGTAATGGTGGTTGCTAATAGAAATATTGATACCATTATAAATGCTAGTCAAAAGAAAGCTAATGTATTAATTGAAGTAGCTACGGGTTATGAAGAAGATACAGTAAAAGTAGAAGAAGTTTTAAAACAAGTAATTGAAGAAGCGAAAAGCGAAAAACTAATTTTAAATGATAGTGAATATTTAGGAATTAATAATTTAGGAGCGCATTCTGTAGATTATTTACTAAAAATACATTGTGATCAAAATAAAAGATATGGAATAAGAAGAACAATGCTTAGAAGAATTAAACTAGCTTATGAGAAAAATAATCTTAAAATTCCATATAATCAAATCGAGGTGCATCATGGAAAAGATATATAAACTTAATGATCAAGTTATTATGAAGAAACCTCATGCTTGTGGAACTAATTTATGGGAGATTATTCGCAATGGGG
>CANQBY010000011.1 GCA_947589695.1 uncultured Bacilli bacterium | reverse complement strand
AGGAACTATTGGTGGTTTAGTATTTGCAATAGGTATGTGTATGTGTTTAATACCTGAATGGGATTTGTTTAAGGCAGGTGTTGTTGTAGCAATTTTAGGATTTATTATTCTACTTTGCATTATTCCTGTTTATAGAAGTAATCATCCTAAAAAAGAACACGCCCCTATAAATTGGGGAATTATATTTACTTGGTGCATAGGAATAGTTGGTGCCTTAGTAATGGGCTTTGGTATGAGTAAAGTAATGGTTGGAGATCCAACCAAAACAGATTTACTAATTGGTATTATAACAGGTATTGTTGGTTTACTTATCTGTGTATTTAACTATCCAATATATTCTTATTTAAAAAGTAACAAAGATTAGTTGTTTACTTGGAAGAATATTCTTCCTTTTTTCTTTTAATGGTATAATTTATATATAGTTAGAGGTGTGATATGAAAAAGATATTAAACAAATTATTTGTGCCGAGTAAAATAATTGGATTTTTCTTATTTAATTTGGCTTTTGGACTACTTATTTATGTTTTTAGTTGTCATTTAGAAGATACACCTATTGCTTATATAAGTTATCTTTTATCTACTTATGCTTTAATTATATTTATTATTTGGTTTTGTAAGATATGTGAATTTAGTAATAATGCTATAAAGAAATCCAAAGCTTATGAGCTCTATAAAAAGCACGAGCTTTTAATAACCAAATATAGTCTAGCATTTGCTACTTTATTACATTTTGTTTATGGTATTTTTAAACTAGGTACAGGAATATATTATATGTCGTGGTGGTTTATCACATTTGCTATTTATTATTTGATTCTATGCTTAATGAAATTATCTATTGTGAAAGCTATTAAAAATGAAGTTGGCAAAAAATTAAAAAGTGAATATAAAAAATTAAGATTAACGGGTATAATACTATTATTTCTAAATCTAGTATTAACAGGTATGATAATTTTGATAATTAGACAAAATCAAAAAATAACCTATGCAGGCTTTATTATCTATATAGTTGCTATGTATGACTTTTATTTAATCATAAGTGCCATTATAAATGTAATCAAATATCAAAAAGATCACAGTCCACTTTTAGCATCGAGTAAATGTATTAACTTAACTGTTGCTATGATTGCAATGATTTCTTTAGAAGTTGCTATGGTATCAGAGTTTGGAGCAAACGATAGTGAATTTAAAATGATAATGACAAGCATAATGGGATTTGTTGTATGTATTATAAATACTTCTATGTCTATATATATGATAGTTAAAGCTAATAAGAAATTGATATAATAGTGTTGTTTAGTAAAGTAAAATGAAATTATATTTAGAAATTAAACTAACAAAATACTTAAAATAAATTTTAAAGAGCTTTACTCTCTCCCGTTTTATAATCTATTTCTACTCCCTCTTCCACATTATAAATATAAACGTGAAATTGTACTCCTTTTCCTTCATCTTCTACGGATATAGCTTCCATTTCTATTCCACTTGCCACCAAATTGGTTCCCTCATAAATTGGAGTTACTCGATATAGAACATGATTTTCTGTTTCTTTTACATATTTAGCCACTTCATTTTCAAAATCAAGCATTGCCCCCGTATTGGCACTTCTAGTACACGTAATTAAATTTTTTTCATTCGCGTTTTCCCCCGTTAATTGAAAACCAATTAAATGACATCGATTATATAAATATTTTCCATCTACAAAATCATATTTTACTGTATGCCAACCACTCGGCTTTACGGAACCAATACTTCCTCTTTCTTCGGTTGGCATGGTCTCCATCCCCACTTTCGCAAAAGCAACTCCCGCTCTCCCTAAATAATCTAAAGGACTATATATTTCTAGTTCTTTTTTCTTATAATCTTCTTCAGTAAAATCAGGTATATTATCATTTAGATAAACATACGGATTTCCATCATATTCTGGTACTTCACTTAAAGCTGCATATGACTCATTAAATACATGTAAATTTAAAAATCTTTCAATGTCATTTTGAAAATAACTACCAATCGCTATAAACACTACTAAAACTATAACTAGCCAATTATTATTTTTTCTTCCTTTTCTTTTGCTCATTTTACTTCCCTACTTTATAACTTCATTATATCACTTTTCTTACTAAATTCCAATTAATCTTCATTTTTCTTTAAAATTCCACTTTCTTTTTCTATTACACCATTATAAAAACTTGGCACTTCCCCTTCAACCATCATACTTGCAATAATAGTCTTATACTCTAAATCTACTTTCTGAACTTTAAAGGGACTAATTATTTGATTACTAAATTTAATATAAATAAATACTTCTACTAAAGCATTATTAAGCCCATAATTTGTAATCTTGGTTTCTAAATTGGTTAACACTGTCCCAATAAAATTAATTTTCACTGGAATTTTCGGACCTAAATTATAAAAATAGGTACTATTAAGTAAACTTCCCATAGGTACATTTAAAACTACACTATTGGCTTTATGGGATAATTCTTCATCTAAATAAGCAATATTAAGATCACTATCTTCCATTTTTTGATAAGAAGTAGTTAACACTTGACTTACTTTATCTAAAATTTTATATGCTTTATCTAAATCAAAATCTACATATAATATTTCATTATTGTTATTCTTCGTTATAATTAAAATATCTTTTAAAGTCTCGGTATTCAGTATTTCATTTGTTATTTTATCTGTAAGTAAACTATAGGTTGCTCTTTTTATTTCTGCTTCACTTAAAACTCTTAAATTCTTATTCATCCCCTGATTAAATTTTATCATTAAAAAAAAGTTTAAACTTATTATTAAAATAACTGTTATTATTCCCATTTTTCCTAATTTATTTTTATAAGTTTTCCTTTTAAATTTCTTTTTCATATTATATTATATGAACTAAAATAAACCAATATCTAAAAAATTATTTAAAAATATTACTACGCCTGCGATTAATATTAAACTAACTAAAACAATTACGACATAAATTAACGCTCTACTAGATTTAACTTCTTTCTTTAAATCATCAAAATCATCAAAATCACTTTGGGTAAAAGCTAAAGTATTCGTTAATTCTTGATTTTCTTCTTTATCTTGTTCTTCTTTTTGGGCTTCGACTTCTTTTTTCGCTTGAGTTGCTTCTTCTAAACTCATAATTGGCGAAGTTTCATTAATACTTTCTTCTTCCTCTTTCGCAGCTCCAACTACTACGGTATCATCACTACCTTTTAAATCTGTTAAAATATCTAAAGGATCCATCTCGGTATCTGAACCCTTAGTATCATTTTTAATATCTAACTCTCGCATTGTAATTGTATTTATAAGATCCATTAATTCGGTATCTTCTTTAGGTTTAGTATCTTTTTCTTCTTCTTTATCATCTATATCTAAACTATTTAAAATATCAAACTGGGTATCTCTAATTTTCTTAAGTCTTTCTTTTTCGTAGTCAACTTCTTTTTCACTCCGTGCTTTTTCTAATATAGCATTTATATCATATTCTCTTGTTTCATCCAGATTTATTACTGGTTCTTCTGGTTCTTCTTCTAATTGAATGCTTTTTCTTTTTGGCTCTTTATTATATTTTGTATCTAATATTTTTTTAATCTTTTCAACATCTATTTCTTGGGCATTAGAATCAATTACCATCGCATTAGAATCTAATTTATAATCTAAATCTTCATAATTATTAATATTTTCATATAAAGCTTCATTTTTTTGTTGTCTTAAAGGAGGATTATTCTCATTATCTTCATAATACTTTTGCATTCTTGTTTGCATATTATCACTTTCCTATATTAATAATATCATATTTTTTTACGTTTTAAAAGCTTTATGTTGGCAATTTTCCAAAGTTTTGTTATAATTAAATTGTTAGGAGAATTGAATATGAAAAAAATTAATGTAAATCAAGAAGCTTGTATTGGCTGTGGCGCTTGTGTGGCCATTGATAGTGAACACTTTGCTTTTAATGATGAAGGCTTATCTCATCCTATTAGTAATGACAACTTAGAAAGTACTGATTTAGCTAATGCGATTGATAGTTGCCCTACTAGTGCTATCAGTTTAACTGAAGGTGATTATAACACCGATGAAGAAAGCGAAGAAGACGATTGTTGTTGTAATTCCTGTGATGGTCATTGTCACTGTGAAGAAGAAGCTTAAATCAAGTTTCTTTTTTTTATGATTATTTACCAACTTAAAATGTAAACCAACTGTCCATTAACCCTTCAAAAAAAGCCTAATTTTTTCAGGCTTATTTTAAACTATATAACCTCTTAACTTCTTTTAATTTCAAAGGTCGATATTCTCCAACCTTTAATCCTTCTAAAGTTAAAAATGCAATTTTAGTTCTTTTAAGTTTTAACACAGGATGATTTAAACTAGCAAATAATTTTTTAACTATATGATTTCTTCCTTCCCAAATAGTTATTTCTACTAAAGAAGTTTTTTTATCAAAATTTTTATCTCTAATTTTAAAATTATCTACTATTACTTTTCTTCCTTCAATATTAACTCCATATTTGAGTCTTTCAATATCATCTTTATTAAGTAAGCCATCTATTCTTGCTAAATATGTTTTAGGTATTTTATTCGTGGGATGCATTAAAATATTTGCTAGATCCCCATCATTAGTTAAAATTAAAGCACCCGTTGTATCATAATCAAGTCTTCCCACTGGATAAATTCGTTCTTCTGATGTAACTAAATCCCTCACTGTGGTTCTTCCTTTTTCATCAGCCGTACTTGTTATCACTTTAGCTGGTTTATATAAAAGATAATATTCTTTTTTTACTGTTTTATTAATAATTTGACCTTCTACTTCTATTATATCGGTCGGACTTACTTTAACTCCTAATTCTGTTATGACTTTCCCATTTACTTTTACTTTTCCTTCTTCGATTAATTCTTCGGCTTTTCTTCTGGAACTAAAACCTAAATTAGCCATTACCTTTTGTAATCTTTCTTTTTCCATAAGCTTACCTATATAACATATATCCTAAAAATAAGATTAATATTCCCAAAACAATAATTCCATTTACTTGATCGCTAGTTCTCTTTTTCCCAGGAATACCCACTGCCATAGTGGCTAGATATCCCCCAACTAACCCACCAATATGGGCAAAATTATCGATGCCTGGTGACACAAAACCAATAATTAAATTTAAAATTATTATAGGAATCACTTGAGTTTTTAAAACACTTCCTAAATATAAGCGATAATGATAACCAAAATAAAGGAGCGACCCCAAAAGCCCAAAGATTGCTCCTGAAGCTCCAGCACTTACTGTCTCATGCATTACACATGAAAGCAAAGAACCTACCAAACCACTTACTAAAAAAACTATTAAATATTTAACTTTTCCTAAAAAAGTTTCTAATTGTCCCCCAATAATAAATAACGAGTACATATTAACTATTAAATGTAAAATCCCAATATGTAAGAATATTGATGTCACAAGTCTCCATACTTGTCCAGACTTCACCAAACCTTGAACATTAGCTCCAAAAAACACTAAAGTTCCAACATCTTCACTTCCATTACCTAAAATATACATTAAGAAAAACATTACAAAACATATTAATATTAAAATAGGTGTTACAATCATTTTTTTAGGACTAAATATTTTTGTATATTCCTCATTATGTTCCATAGTTTTCGCATTTATATCATTAGTTACATTAATAATTAAATCTATTCCTTCTTTATCTTTAATTAATTTATTATTAATTTTAGGAAATAAATCTTTAATATTTTTATTATCTATAAACTTCGAAACATCATCCAAAACAATTGATAAAATATTTTTATCTTCTTGTTTAACTTTGAAATTATCTCCGACATCTACCAAAATATTTAACGCATTCATCTTTAAAGATAAAGTTTTTTTCTTTATTTGTTCCATTACTCTTGAAGTTTTAAATAAATCAAAATTATATTGTTCTTCATTATGAATATGATTAGAATTAATTCTAATAATCCGATAAGGTCCATCAATATTTTCTAACCATATCTCATCTTTTACTCCTTTAACCATTATTGGTGTATAATTTTCTTCTGTAATAAAATAATGAACTAAAGCCATAACCATTTCATCATTTTTATTCGTTATACTATAATTCACACAAATCACCTCAAGTACTATTATTTTATAACAATTCATATATTTAGTAAAGAGGTGAAAAGATGTCTTTATTAATTTTTTCTAGTTTTGTCTGTCTTTTATTTAACACTATCTACTATTTTTTATATCAAAATAAACTTAATTTAGATAATATTTTTATAATTATTTTAAACTTTATCTTTATTAGTGTCTTACCCCTTTATTATTTTCATTTTGATAGTCTTATTTATAGTTTAATTACTAGTTTCTTTCTTTTCTTATCCTCATTTTTTCTAAATCTTCAAATAAAAGAGCTATTTCATGAAAACAAAATAACTCTTCTTCTTTACTTTTTATTAACTCTTTTCATTTTTAGTAAAATCTTTTTAATTTTTATCTCTTAAATATTGGAATCCATACCCATAATATTACTAAAACTATTATTAATTTCTTGACCACCATTTAAAGTTTGACCACTCTTGACATTATTAGAATTAACTATTGGAACACCAGTGGGATTATTTATCGCGCCATTTGCCATATTAATATTATTTACTTGATTAGCAATTTGACTTACTCCTCCACTGCTCCCTTTAATATCGTTATTAATATCGACGTTAGAATCCCAATATGAAGAAACATCACAACTGGCCGAAAATGGTCTTGGATCTGGCATATCTAATTTACAAATCATTGGTATTTTAAAAGCTGTACCAAAGGCTACACATGTACCCGGTTGTAAAATCTTCATTTTTTCAATAACATCGGCACTAATATTGGGAAGCATTTCTTCAATATATTTTATATCTTTAGGGTGAGTCATCTTAAATATTAAAAAGTTTGAACATTGGGCAATAACCGTATCACTAATTTCTACTGGTCTTTGACTTATGATATCTAAAATTACCCCATATTTCCGACCTTCTTTTGCTACCCGTTCAAATATATTATAACCAAGTAGGAAAACATCGATATCTTTTTGAACATATCTATGAGCTTCTTCTAAAAATAAATGAAAAGGTACTGTTGCCCGATTCGCATTTTCTTTAGCAAAATCAAAAACAATTCGTGAATATATTTTAACTAAGGCTTTCGCATAAGCATCATCAATAGTCTCTAAATTGATATTAATAATTTGGGCTTTTTTATTATTTGGAGCTGTTACTAATCTTGAAATAAAATCTGCGGGAGTAACATACTCTTTACCTGTAAAGAAATCTCGCATATCACTTCGTAAAATACTGCTTAATCTAACCTTTAATAATTGAGCATCATCATGCATATTTTTATTTTGATTAAAACCTTCACTTATTAAAGTAAAATCTAAAGCTTTAGCTAAACCTTGTAAAGTAAATACTGCATTTTCTGGTTCTTTAACATCATCAGTTCCTTCATTATCAATAAATTTCAAAATATATTCTGTTATTAAAACTTCTTCCCCAAAATGTCCATGTGAATCTATAGCAAAACATTCACTAAAACTTCTTGTATAACCAAGTCCTGGAATAACTGTATCAAAATTAAATTCTTTCGTGTGACAAGTATCTATAATTGTAAAAATATCATCTTTCTTTTGTCTCGTAGTACTTTGACTATATAAAATAGTAATTAATGCATTGGCAATAATATTATTTTTATATTTATTAGCTTCGGGGGTATCTGTTGCAAATATCTTCGCATATTTTAAAGCTCTATCAATAATCGTTAATTGTGAGTGTTTATCTGCTTGTAAAAGAATAGCAAAATCATCAACTTTCATTAAATTAAGCGGAATATCTATTTTAACATCTGTCTCATCTCTAAGTCTTGCTGTCACAAATTTATAATTATATTCTGGATTAATACTACTTATACTTTTAAAAGCATTTTTATATTCTCCAAATGAATCAAAAAATAATAAATTAGCATTCTTGGCAATCGCATTCTTATTACTTAAAATATTTTGCACAACTCTTGATACTCCACAAGATTTACCTGAACCAGAGTTCCCAAAAATACACATATGATTAGCAAATAATTCATTTATATCCGGACAAACATTAAAATTCTTATAAGTAGCACTTTTTCCTAATACAAAAGTCTTATTAGATTCTTTACCTACTAATTCTAATAATTCTTCCGTATTAATAACTCTAATTGTACTATTTAAACTCGCTTTTCTTAAAATACCATTATTATACCGGCCATTAACAAATTCTCCTAAAAACCGTACTTCTATTTCTTTTTCGCGAATTTCGACAATTTCTCCCAATATTTTTTGATCTTCATGTTCAAAAATAATATGTAAATTAAGTAAATCTCCTTTTAATTCATCTGAACCTTTATTTTCAATATATGCCTTATTATCACTTATATATAAAATTCTTCCAAACATATATATCCTCCTTATTCTAAGTACCTATTCTTTATATAGTTTATCACATACCCACTCTTTTTTCAATTACTTAAGAAAAAAAAGAACTTATTCTATGTTGTAATTTAAACAAAATTATTCTATATTAAAAAGAAACTTATTCTATATTTGTAATTTAAAAAAATTATCTATATTTAAAAAAATAGAAACTTAATCTAAGGTTTCTAAATTATCCAAATAATCTTGAAAATATTTCGGAAGTGGGGCTGTAAGCTCTATTTCTTTCCCTGTGATAGGATGTTTAAATTGCATTTTATACGAATGTAAAAATTGGCCAAACTCCGTTGCTTTATCTTTGGAGTAAACCGGATCATTATGCACCGGATATCCAATATAAGCCATATGAACTCTTATTTGATGGGTTCGTCCTGTATCTAAAATACAACTTACTAAAGTATTATTTTTATATCTTTTAAGAACTTTCATATGCGTTATTGCTTCTTTACTATTTTTATCCGTAACTGTCATTTTTTCTCGATTTTTTTCATCTCTTCCAATTGGTGCGTCAATGGTAGCGCTCCCATTTTTAAATACTCCATTAAGTAAAGCGATATATTCTCTTTTAATGCGTTTATGTTTAAAATCATCCGCTAAAAGTTCATGAGCTTTATTAGTTTTAGCAATCATTATTAAACCACTTGTATCTTTATCGATTCGGTGGACTATTCCGGGTCTAACTTCTCCCCCAATATCACTTAAATTGTTGGTATAATCTAAAAGCCCATTTACTAATGTATTGTTGTAATTCCCAGCTCCCGGATGCACCACTAAACCACTTGGTTTATTAATCACCATTAAATATTCATCTTCATAAACAATATCTAAAGCCATTTTAACCGGTTTAATATCGGTCTCTTCTTTATGTCCTTCTATTCTTATTGCAATTTTATCTCCCTTACTTAATTTAAAACTAGCTTTTACTTTTTTTTCATTTACTAAAACTAATCCTTCATTAATTAATTTTTTAATAAATTCCCGTGAATATTCTGTTTGTTCTCCTAAATATTTATCTATTCTTATTTCTTTATCACTTACTATTTCTATCAAGTTTATCTTCTCCTTTTATAATTGCTACTATTAAAAGTATTATTCCTATCACTATTGCTATATCAGCCAAATTAAAAATCGGATAATCATAATTAAATATTCTAAAATCTAAGAAATCTCGTACATATCCTAAAAAAATACGGTCTGCTAAATTGGCTACTATTCCCCCTATCGTTAAACCAAATGCTATATTATTTCTTAAATTATTTTTAAAACTTATCATAAATCTAATTAAAATAATTAATGCTAATACTGATATAATTATAAATATATAACTTTGATTTTCTAAAATACTCCAAGCTCCTCCGGTATTATAGACTAAAGTTAAACTAAAAAAATTTTTAATTACTTTTACACTTTCATTTAAATTTAAATAAATTTCCATTAAACTTTTACTTAATTGATCCATAATTAAAACTATAATTGCTATAATATAAGTTTTTTTAGTCATAAGCTTCACCTCTAAAATTATAACACAAAATTATAAATCTACCAAGATAACATCTTCACCTATTTTTACTATTTGTTTAATTAAAATATTTGTTTCTACTTGATTTTTAAATAATCTTTTAAAAAAATGTCTTTCACTTACAACAAAATAATTTATATTTCCGGTTTCTGTCACTTCGGCATCTTGTATTACGCCTAAATGTTTTCCATCTTGAATATTAATTACCATTTTCATCTGTAAATCACTTAACCGCAAAATATCACCCCATTTAATTATATGAAAAAAACATCTTAAGATGTTTTACATGTATAATTATTACTTTCTAATTCTTTTTTTATTGCTTTAATATCTTTATCTTTATCAATATTAGATCCCATCGCTGTATTTAGATTTTCCGCTTTAAAATCCAAAGTAATAACAATCATATTGTTCCCATTATCAGTTACTTTCACAGTAATTCCTTTTTCTTCAAAAGTTTCTTTAAAAGTTTTTTCTAAAGTTTCTTTGGTATCTTCTAACTCTTCCGAATCAACTTGCACTTCATATCTAATATTTCCACTTTCTACTTCTTCTTTTTTATTAAAATTAAAAGTCACAATTTGTTTTCCTATATCTTCATTTTTAGTACATCTAAGTTCATTTTTACCACAACCACTAACCATTAATACTAAAAAACTTAAAACTAAACAATAACCTAATTTTTTAACCATAATATCACTCCTCACTAATTAAGCAATATTATATCATCTTTTTCTTAATTAAACTATTACTTTATCATTCTTTTTAAACTAAGTATGGCATTCTTTTCAATTCTTGACACTTGAGCTTGACTAATATTTAAACTACTAGCTATTTCCATCTGTGTTTTTCCAATCATATACCTTTCAATTAATACTTCTCTTTCTCTTTGTTTTAATTTATTCAGAGATTTTCGAAGCGAAATAAGCATATCTTTATCATTATTTAAATCTTTCTTATCCGCGAGTTGATCCATTAAATAAATAGTATCTCCTCCATCATTATAAATTGGTTCATAAATACTCATCGGCTTTTTTAAGGCATCTAAAGCATTGGCAATTTTATATTCCGGAATACCTAAATTTTTAGCTATCACATCACTCGTCGGTTCCACTCCATTTTTATTAAAATAATCTTCTTTAAAACTAATAATCTCATAAGCTAAATCTTTAATACTTCTACTTACTCTAATGCTAGTATTATCCCTAATATATCTTTTAATTTCTCCTAAAATTAAAGGTACAGCATATGTTGATAATTTTAAATTATAAGATAAATCAAAATTATCTATAGCTTTAATTAACCCAATAACTCCTACTTGAAATAAATCATCCATATTATAATTTCCCTTATTAAAACTTCTTAAAATACTTAAAACCAATTTTAAATTTCCATTAACTAATTCTTCTTTAGCTTGTTTATCTCCCTCATGATATCTTCTAAATAATTCTTCCATTTCTTTACTTGTTAACACCTTTAATTCATTAGTATTAATCCCTGTAATATCTACTTTATATCTTGCCATCAAAAAAACTTCCTTTCCCTTTATTTATGGGTTAAAAGAAGTTTTTTTATACATTTATAATTGTAAAGGGTTAATATCTATTTCTAAAAAAGTATCTTTATTAGTTCTAAATATATCATCTAATTCTTTTAAAGTATTTTTAATATTTTTATCAAACCGATATTTAATTGTAATATTAAACCGATAAATATTATTAATACGAAAGTTTAAAGCAGTTGAAGGTCCCAAAATAATTGAAGACGATTCTAACTGTTTTTTTAAATAATTTACTACTTTAGAAGCATTATTACTTGCTTCTTCATAATTTTTACTAGCCACTTTTATATTAATTAAATAATAATAAGGCGGATATTTTAATGTTTTCCTAATTTGCATTTCTTTTTTATAAAATTCTAAATAATCATTTTTACTTACAGCCTTTATCGTTTCATTATCCGGATTAAAAGTTTGAATAATTACTACTCCTTGATTTTTTCCCCGTCCAGCTCTTCCCGCTGCTTGATTAAGTAAACTAAAGGTTCTTTCACTACTTCTAAAATCGGGAATATTTAAAGTAGTATCAGCATTTATAATTCCTACTAAAGTACAAAAAGGAAAATCTAAACCTTTACTAACCATTTGAGTTCCAATTAAAATATCATATTCTTGATTTTTAAAAGCTTTAATTAATTTTTCATGACTGCCCTTTTTGGTGGTGGTATCTGCATCCATTCTAAGAATTTTAGCTTCTTTATATTTATCCTGTAAAATACTTTCTAATTTTTCCGTCCCCATTCCTAAATAATTTAGACCTGCTTCTTTACAAGATGGACACACCTCATCTTTTAATTTCGTATATCCACAATAGTGACATCTAAGAGAATTACTGGATTTATGATAAGTTAAACTAATATCACAATAAGGACATTTGTAAGTAAAACCACAATTACTACAAGTAATTACTGTTGAAAAACCGCGTCTATTTAATAATAAAATAACTTGTTCTTTTTTTTCTAAAGTTTCTTTAATTCTTTTATCTAATTCTTCACTTATTACAAAATTTCTTTTTTTAAGTTCTTCCCCCATATCTACAATTATAGCTTCCGGAACCTTTTTCTTGTTTGCTCTATTATTTAAAGTAAGTAATTGATAAACTCCTTTACCCGCTCTTGCCATCGCTTCTAAACTAGGAGTCGCACTTCCTAAAACTAATGGAGCTTTATGATACTCACTTCTTTTAATGGCGACATCTTTCGCATTATATCGAGGCGTTGTATCTTGCTTGTAGGTATCACTATGTTCTTCATCCATAATGATAATCCCTATATTTTCTAAAGGTGCAAATACGGCACTTCTAGTTCCCACAACAATTTTAACATCTTTATTCAAGATTTTGACATATTCATCATACTTTTCGGATTTAGAAAGCCCACTATGTAATATTGCTACCTCTCCGCCAAAATAAGCATAAAAAATATTAATAATCTGTTCTGTTAAACTAATCTCGGGCACTAATAATAAGGCTGTTTTATTCAATTTTAAAACTTCTTTAATTAAATTAATATATACTAAAGTTTTACCACTACCTGTAACTCCATAAAGTAAGAAAACATCACTTTTACCTAAAGATTCTTTAATTTTATTAAATGCTTCCTGTTGTTCTTCATTTAAAACTTTTTCTTCCACATCTTCCTTTAAATGGTTAATTCGGTAAATCTTTTGAGCTCTAATCTTCACTAAATCAGCTTTTTCTAATTCTCTAATACTTGCCCCATCTAATTCTTTTTTATTTATTTCTCCTTCATTTAGCAGTCTTTCTAAAATCTCTACTTTTTTCCCTCGATGTGTATTTTGATATTCTATAACTTCTTTAAGATCTTTATTTAAACTTACTAAATATTCATACTTATTATAATTACTTGTCTGATCTTTTACTTTTAAAGCACTAGGAAGCATTGTTTGATAAGCTGTAATTAAATTACATAAAGTTATTTCTTTTAAATATTCTCCTAATTCCAATAATTCTTTATTTAAAACTAAAAATTCATCTTCGATTCTTGCAATCTTTTTAAGTTCATAATCTCCTTCATAACTATTTGTAATTTTTAATACTATTCCATGCACTAATCTTGTATTAAAAGGTACTAAAACTTTCATTCCTACTTTCAGTTTTAATCTAAGTTCTTCTGGAATCTCATAAGTAAATGCTTTATCTAAAGATTTAATTGGATATTCTATTACACAATAAGCATACATTTTAATACCTCCTAATCTAATTATATCAAAAAAACAATTCTAATTTAATCTTTTTATGTCATTTATAATTAAGCTTATTATTTTTTGATCATCTAATCTATTAATAGAAAAAGTTTTTCTCCCCGCTTGATTTAAAGAAGTTCCACAATGATATACGATATCTTCATCTAGTATTAAATAACGATCATGAAAAGAATCATCATAAATTATAGTTAAGTTATTATATTGTTCTTGATATTTTGCAAGATCAAGAGCTTTTAATTTGTTTTTTTCTTTAGTTACTAATATCACTTTACTCTTTATATTGGCAATCATATCTAAAACCACTCTATCGGCATAACCATCAATAATAATCAAATTATTTTTAGCTTTACTCATAATATCTATTAACTTGGAATAAGCATCATATATTTGTCCTTCAAAGAAAATCATTTCTGCATCTTCTTTACTTTCAAACTTCTCAAATACTTCATTTATTAATCTCTCATGTTTATCTAATTCTAATCTATGTAAACTTATTTCATTATTTAGATTATTTAAACTTTTAAATATATCTTGATTTTGTTTTATAAAATTTCGCATCGCAACAAATGCATCCATTATGGCTATACTTACTTTCGTTGCTACTTCTGATTTTAATACTGTTGCAAGCATTGCAACTCCTTGTTCTGTAAAAACTCTAGGATTCGTATATTTTCTTCCTCTTGTTTCATTTTTTTGGTCAAAATTTTTGACCAAAAAACTTTCACTTTCTTCTTTTGTTAATCGAAAACTATATCTTTCCGGAAACTTTTCAGGGTTATTTTTCACTGCTTGATTTATCTCTTTGGTTCCATTTTTACACTCATAAAGTTTAGCTAAATCGGAATCTAGCATAACTTGTTTACCTCTGATTTCATAAATTAAATTCTCAATAATCCGCGTATTTACAGGCATTAAAGC
>CANQBY010000010.1 GCA_947589695.1 uncultured Bacilli bacterium | reverse complement strand
GGTTATTATGGGACGTGGAACAACATCAGACATTGTATATTTTGAACAACTAGGTAGGGCACTAGCTGTTCGGGGAAATACTAAAGATATGTTTCTTGAATTAGAAAAAAATTCAATAGAAGAATTAGTAGAAATGTGTAAATCAAGAGATATTCCAATTAAAGAAAATACATCTAAAGAAGAACTAATTGAAAAATTAATTGCTCCAGTAATAATTGATCTAACCAATAATTATGATTTCATTAAAGAGTTGGAAAATAATTTGAAAGATAGAATAAAAGATATACAAAAAAACAGATTAGGTAATCATAGAAATATAAAAATAAGAGATTTATCTTTCGACATTGAAATAGAAAATCAAGATTTATTTGAAACGTTAAGATATGTAAGTGATAGACTAACAAAAACATGGGAAGATTATTATGAACTAGCTAAGGCATATTATGAGCATTATGGAAATTTAAAAATACCTCGTACTTTCAAAACAAAAGATGGTTATACGTATGATAAAAATGGAACAGTAAACCTTGGATTTTGGATTGCAACCCAAAGAAATCATTTTTCTAGTTTATTACCAGAAAAACAAAATTTGTTACAATCAATAGGTTTTGTATTAAATACTTTAGAGGACCAATGGAATAAAAATTATGAACTAGCTAAGGCATATTATGAGCATTATGGAAATTTATTAATACCTTATACTTTCAAAACAAATGATGGCTATACATATGATGAAAATGGAACAGTAAATCTAGGAATTTGGCTTTCAAAACAAAGACAAAATTTTTCTAATTTATCACTAGAAAAACAAAAGTTGTTACAATCAATAGGTTTTACATTAAATTATTTAGAAGAAAAGTGGAATAAAAATTATGAATTTGCTAAAGCATATTATGAACATTATGGAAATTTAAAAATACCTCATACTTTCAAAACAAATGATGGTTATACGTATGATAAAAATGGAACAGTAAATCTGGGTACTTGGCTTGCAACCCAAAGAATATATTTTTCTAGTTTATCACCAGAAAGAAAAAGGTTACTTCAATCAATAGGTTTTACATTAAATTATTTAGAAGAAAAGTGGAATAAAAATTATGAACTAGCTAAGGCATATTATGAGCATTATGGAAATTTATTAATACCTCGAATTTTTAAAACAAATGATGGCTATACATATGATGAAAATGGAACAGTAAATCTGGGTACTTGGCTTTCAAAACAAAGGTACTGTTTTTCTAGTTTATTACCAGAAAGAAAAAGGTTACTTCAATCAATAGGTTTTGTATTAGAACCTTTAGAGGACCACTGGGATAAAAATTATGAACTAGCTAAGGCATATTATGAGCATTATGGAAATTTATTAATACCTCAAATTTTCAAAACAAATGATGGTTATACGTATGATAAAAATGGAACAGTAAACCTTGGGCAGTGGATTAGATCCCGAAGAGTATATTTTTCTAGTTTATCACCAGAAAGAAAAAGGTTACTTCAATCAATAGGTTTTGTATTAGAACCTTTAGAGGAACAATGGAATAAAAATTATGAACTAGCTAAGGCTTATTATGAACATTATGGAAACTTGAAAATTCCTGGTACTTTCAAAACGAATGATGGCTATACATATGATGAAAATGGAATAGTAAACCTTGGGCATTGGCTTGCAAGACAAAGACAAAAAACAATACCAGAAAGTAAACATGGTAAGTTATTGATGCAAATTGGTATGCTTTTTGATATGAAGAGTAATAGTCAAGAAATATTAGATGTATGCGCAGAGCAGGGAATAGATAAAACTAAAAATAAAGTAATTCTTGATCACATTTCAATACAAGAACTACAATCTAAAATTGAATTTCTTAAAATAAATGATATTCCTATCGTAGATGAAAATGGTTTATTAATTGATATATTTTCTATGAGTAGTTTTGATATGAAAGAAAAATATGGTATAACACTTGAAAAATTAATAAATGAATATTATATTAAAAAGCAAAAGAATAAAGGTGTTTAATATGTTTTTAAATAAGTATTTAAATTCTATATATTTAGATCTAGTGTATAGTAATTATGAAGAAGATTTTATAGCTTTATTGGATGAAGATAATTTTAATAAAGTTTATATGTTATTAAAGAATAATAATTTCTATTTCATTGATGATATTATTTTGAATTATTTAGAATTATTTGAAATTGAAGAAAAGTATGTACAACTTGCTATTGCTGACATTAAATCAATTTTAGGATATGATTTTGTGGAACAGATTGGAAGAAATATGACTTTAATTAATAAAATTATAGAACTTGCGGTTAATTATAGTTAAAAAGATAGAAAACTATTAGAGGTGATTGATAGTGGAATATAATTTAGAAGTTAGAAACTTAGTAAAAAATTATCAAGATTTTAGTTTAAAACAAATTAATATAAAATTACCTAAAGGTAAAATTCTGGGACTTATTGGGGAAAATGGCAGTGGTAAAACTACAACAATTAAGGCAATATTAAATCTTATGGCTTATGATAAGGGAAATATAAAAATATTTGGGAAAGATAGCAGAGATTTAACTAAAGAGGAGAAAGAACAAATAGGCGTAGTATTAGATGATAGTTTCTTTTCACCGATTGTAAATGTAAATGATATTAATAAATTAATGAAACATTTTTATCATAATTGGAATGAAAAGTTATATTATGATACAATAAAAAAATTTAAAATACCTTGCAATAAACCATTAAAAGAATTTTCGAGTGGAATGAAAATGAAAATTAAAGTATTATGCGCTATAGCTCATGAACCAAAATTATTAATTTTAGATGAACCAACGAATGGTTTAGATCCTATATTTCGTTATGAAATTATTGAACTATTTAATAAATTTGTCAGTAATGGAGAAAATTCTATTTTAATGACTACTCATATAACCAGTGATTTAGAACATTTAGCTGATGAAGTAATATTTATTCACGATGGTAAAATTATTTTAGATATTCTTAAAAAGGAAATAGATAATGAATATGGAATTGTTGAATTATTAGAAGAAAATTTTGCTAAAATAGAGAAAGAAGATTATCTAAAATGTTTAAAATATAAGAATGAACAATATTTATTGGTAAATTCTAAAATTGAATTTCAAAAAAAGTATCCAAAAATGGCAATTAGAAAACCAACTTTAGAAGAGTTAATGCTTTTATTAGTAAAGGGAGAATAATCATGAATACGATTAAAGGTTTATTATTAAAAGATTTATATGTATTTAGAAATTTTAAGGGTAATATTATTTTTAGTATATTTATGTTTATATTTTTAATTATTATAGGTTCTATGCGGAGAGATATTTTTACTATTGGTTCAATTTTATTTTTATTCTTTTTTGGAATGAATAGTATTTCTTCTTTTTCTTATGATGAAAATGCACTTTCGGATAAATATTTATTATCATTACCAATTAGGAGAAAAGATATTGTTTTATCTAAATATTTATTTGTGTTTTTAGATTCTTTTATTTCGATTTTAGGAGGTATTGTAATTAGTTTTATTATTACGATTTTAGTTAGAGGAAAAATAGATAATATAGGAGATTCTCTTAGAATATGTATTTTAGCTTTTACTAGTGTTTCGTTTTTAATGTGTGCAAATGTACCTTGTATTTATAAATGGGGAGTAGAAAAGGGAAGAATGCAATCGGTTATTATTCCGGCTTTATTTATATTTTTAATTGGGATTTTTGGTTCTTTATTGTTATTGGTATTTCCAGGATTATATTTAAATGTAAATTTATTATATTTATTTAAAATTTCACCTTATATTTGTCTTGGTTTAAATATTATATTTTATATTGTATCTTATTTGATTTCTTATAAAATATTTCTTAAGAAAGCTATTTAAATAAAGTTTTAATTATTTTAATGATTTGTAAATTTGAATTGGTTAATCTTTGAAAAATATAAAAATAAAACTTTGGCAATTAAAAGTATGCTAGTAAAAAATTTAAGATTTATGTAAAAGTTTGTAGGAATTTAATAATGCTTAATTTTTGCAACATGATGTTGCAAAATTTTTTTGGACTTCAATTGCAAATATTATGGGTCAATAAAAAATCAAAATAAAAACTCCATTCTTCCTACATAAACCTTTCACGTACTAAACGTAAAGCTTCGGATTGAACAGAGTTCTTATATGACAATATATCATTTTTAAATGATTATTGTCAATACTATTATATGAAAATTTGTATAGTTTATACGTTATAAAAGATTTACGAAAATAAAAAATCATCTCTAAATAGAGATGAAATATATTTTAGTGCTCGAAAAGTTTGAACAGATTTGTTACTGGAGCGATTGTGAAGATATCTACAACTTTCGCTCATAATGATTTGATATAAAAAATCAATTTTTAATTATATTTTTCACTAAATTCTTTGAAAGTCTCGGAAAAATCAATAATTTATGGTAAAATATTATCGGAAGTGAAAAATTATGAAACTAAAATCTATAAGGATTCAAAATTATAAGTCTTTTGGAAATGAAAATAATACTTTGATTTTAGAAAATATAAATACTATAATTGGCAAAAATGAATCTGGCAAAAGTAACCTTATTGATTGTTTGAGCAAAATTGATTTAACGGGTATAAGCGATCAAAATTTTTTTGACAATTTCAATAAAAATACTGGTGAATATCCTAACATAAAAGTTGTATTAGAACCATACAAAGAAGAAAAAGATAAATATAACATAAAAGGAGAAACCACATTAATAATAAATAATAACTATGTTATAGATATATTTGGAAGTTTATCAGACACCATTAAAAATAATAATAAATTTCAAGAAAATAGAGATAAAATGAATGAACTAAATCAAGGTGTTGTTAACATTTTCATTGATCAAACTCAACGAGGATATTTTAAAAAAATAATTGAAATGATTAATAGTGCAGAAAATAAAGTTTTTATTAATTATAAATATATTAAAACTATAACTGATAAAATATGTAATAATGGTGATTGTGAAGATTTTTCTACATACTTTAAAAATTGTATTTCTTACTTAAACGATTTAAAAACATTATTTCCAATATTTATAGAAGTAAACGATTTATCTTTAAAATCTAAATATACTAAAAGATATTTGGAAGATGAAAAAGAAAGTAAAGTAATGTTAAACCATCTTTTAAATTGTATTGGATTTACTTTATATGATTTGATGAAATATTGGAATTTAAGTAGTCAAGCTGATAAAGAAAATTATGAAGAAGACTTTAACAATGAGTTATCAAATTTGATGAATAGTTTTAATGCTTTTTATTCACAGGAACGTGTTAAAATGAAGGCATCTTTTGAAAATGATTCAATAAATTTTGTTATTAAAACGACTAAAAAATATATGAACTTTGAAGAAAGAAGTAATGGGTTAAAATGGTATTTAAATATGTATATTCAGATTCTATCTAAAACAAAAAAATCGGATATTAAAAATTATATAATTCTTATTGATGAACCAGGTGTATATTTGCATATAAATGCTCAAAAAGAAATATTAAAATTATTTGAAAACTTGTCTGAAAAAAACAATTTAGTTATTTATACTACCCATTCTCCTTTTATGATATATGAAGACAAATTATATAGAACAAAATTAGTTATTAAAGATTCTGATGGTAATAGTAATATAGGAAACAAATATTATTCATTACCTCATAAAATGGGTACGAAATTAGAAACAATTACACCATTATTAACTGCGATTGGCTCAAATATAAATTATAATGTTTTAGCATCTAATAAATTGAACATTATTACAGAGGGAATATCCGACTATAATTATTTAAAGGGATATTATATTCTAAAAGGCAGTGATATTCCAAATATAATTCCGTCTTCTAGTGTTGACAATATTCATAATATTGTTTCTATATTTATTGGTTGGGGATGTTCTTTTAAAATAGTTCTAGATCAAGATAGTTCAGGTAGAAAACAATATAATTTGTTATTAAAAAAATCTTTAACAAATTCATCTAATATATCTTTTGTAGATGGCACAAATTTACCTAATCAAAAATTAAATTTAAGTATAGAAAATGTGTTTTCTGAAAATGATAAAAACTTAATAGGAATATACAATGATGATTATAAAGAAGAAAAAGCTTATTACTCTTTAGAAATTCTTAAAAAAATTGAGAATAAAGAATTTAAATATGATGATGAAACAATTAGTAATTTTGAAAAAATAGTTAATCAGTTATTTGATTAAAAAGAATATATAGTATTGAAGAGGTAGAAATGGCAAAACAAGAAAAAATATTAAAACTTAAAACTGATGAAGAAATAATAAATTTTATTAAACAAAGGATACTTGAATTAGAAAAAGAAACGAATGAAAAGACAATTGGTCAAGGATGTACTGATATATCTGACTATATATCAAGTAGAATTCATAATAAGCTAGTGGCATCTTTAAATGGAAAGAAAGTCCAAATTTATTGTATGATGATATAAACGTCCTATGTGAAACTAATTAAAGAATTATCAAATGACAAAAGCTATTTAAATGAGTTATATTTATTTACGCCTTTAATGTTTTAAATATTTAATTATATGTATTGTAAAGAAAATATTGGTGACGCGCTAATCGAAAGATTATTACTTTATTTTAAAGCTATGAGTAATGGAATTGAAAAATATCAATTAGAGAATTTCATGGAAAAAAATATGCATTTGCTCAAAAAATTCTGGACTTGCACAAAATATATTCAAAATTCTCGGTATTGATTCTAAACTTATAATTGGAGCAAGGAATGATGAGCCACATGCTTACAATTTAATTTTTCCAAAAGGTTATGGTAAATTGCCGGCAGTATTATTTGATTCATCATATACAATTGATTTTGTTAATGATGAAAGTAAACATTTTTTCTTTGGCTATTTCAAAGTGTTAAATGATCAAGAATATAATAATTTAATGTTTGGTAATGTTACTCCTATTGACATAAGTTTATCTGCCTAAACTCAATCGTATAAATTTTTACTCTAAAAAGAGTAATAATATTATATTAGTAAATAAATGATTTGCAACTTCATCTATTTACTAATCAGTATTATACGTGATATAATAATAAACACGAAAAGAGGTTTTTGGATATGCAAGAATTATATTCTAAAGATGAAGATTGCTTTGAATTGTATAAAATATTAAAACGAAAAATGGGTAATAAAATTGAATATTATGGTACTCCCTATACTGCTTTGTTTAGTGGTAAATATTTTTTGTATTATAGGGAACCACATAGTAATATCGATTACCTATTTGAAAAAGGAATACCTTTTTATTATAAATTTTGTAAAAATGGTTTTTTACGAATTCAAGTAGGAAGTTCTATTTATCATAATGCTTCAGTTGGCGAGAAATTAGCAGCTTTAAGTGACTTTTATGAAGTATTAAGTGAAGAGTTTGGTGAACCAACTGTATTTTATACTACTAAAGGTGATGATGAAGAATTGTTATCTATGCATTGGTCATTCATTAATAAAGAGGAAGATATTCAAAAATTTAAAAATGGAACTTATTTTGATGATGTTGAAACTGATGAATTAATTATTATGGGCGAACCTAAGCAAAAAACGGAAGATTATCAATTAAGTTACATTACAAAAAAAATAATTTCTAAACATGTGGGTTTACCTTTTGAATTGTTACCGTTAGTAGATGAAAATATAGAAGATTTCGTTAAATTTAAGACTGGAAAAGAATTAACTATTCCTGGTTGTGCAAAAATAACTGGAGTACCAGACAAATCATTTGAAAGGAAATTGTCTTTGAAATGAGCAAAGAAATCTTAATAATTAATTTAATACAAAAAAGTATTTATTATTTCATACGCATATTGGGTGTCAATATATAAGTGTATTTTCTAAATTTACAGAATTAAGTTTCTTGGTAGTATTTTTTATATTTGTATTATTATATTTTTCTTAATTTTAGTATCTGAAAATAAAACTTTATTATAAATTGTTCCCTTTAGAGTAGACATCAATAAAAAAACTAGTTTAAGGGAAATATGATAGAATACACTTCCAAAAGGAGGTGTTTTCTTATGGTTTCAAAGGGCCAAAAATTTCTTCTCCACACTGAGCAAGAAAAAAATGAAATTTTAAATCGATATATTAAAGGAGAATCAGGCTACCGATTAGCTAAAGAATATGGCATACCAGTTAGTACAATCAAAACTTGGAAAACAAAAGTAGATCATTTTGAACAAGTCACTGGAATAAACGTGGCCGTCAACGAATAAGGGATTTAAATAAAGAAGATTGGAAAGAAAGATATGAAATATTAAAAAAATACCAGGCTTTCCTCAAGGCACAATGAGAGAAAAAGTAGCATTTATAAATTTATATAAAAATAATTATAAACTAACTAATATGTGTGCCGTACTCAATATAAGTCCTAAAACTTATTATAAGTATAGAAATAAGAAAGATCCTGATTATTATGATTATTTAATTATTAAATAAATTGTTTACATCATTATAAACTTTAGTTATGAATAAGTTCTTTAACTTTTTCTGTTGTTAATTTGTTATTTGCATTTTTAATTTTATAATCTATATTAGATAGAAGTTCGAATAGTTTAGGGTTGCTTTCCAAATAGAATTCATTTATTAAAATTGTTTCTCCTCTATATTTATCAAGTTTCATTCCTGAAATTTCTAAATAATCTTCTATTCTAGAATTAAAGAATATTGTTTCTGTGGATAATTCACGAATAGAATCATTTAGATATTTATGAACTGATTGAGTTTCGATATCCAAATCAAATAAAGTCATTGTTTTAATTCCTATTTTCTTTAATATACTAAGTACTATTGGAAAAAATATTTTGCCATCGACTATTGCATAATCAATATTGTTTTTTTCTAGGGAAGAACCATATTTTAATAAATATAATTCAAATATTTTTCTTTCTATAGCGCCTTCACCAAGTAACATATACTCACAAAATAAAGATTTTATAACAATAGGTTTTACAAAGTTTTCAAAATATAAAGAATATTTTTGTTCAATTGTTTTAAATCCTTCATTTTAAGTTCATCTTTTTTATAGCACTCGAAATCAATAGACAATGACATTAGTTCTTTAATAGAAGGTAACTTATCACACTTTCCATCTATAACATGAATAATTTCAGATGTATCTTCAATAAAATATTGTGTAATTATAGGAGAATGAATGGCTATTACAACTTTAATTCCTTGATGTGAAATCTTATTTAGTATTTTAGCAACTTTGATGTATAAAGATGGATGTAAATGTTGTTCGGGCTCATCAATAACTAAAAATTCATAATTATTATCATTATTATCTTCAAGAATTTTTGAAATTAATAATAATTGACCTAAAAATTTTTCTCCAGATCCTGGTTTTTTCCATTTATTTGAGTCAGTTGTAATTTCAGCGCTAACAATTCCTTTATATGATTCTAAATTGTTACTTAAACTTATATTTAAAAAACTATCTTTATTAATTTGACTTAAATCCACTTTATCAATTTCTTCTTGAATTGCTTGTTTAGCTCTAGTATTGTCTAATAAGGAATTAAGCCATGCTATCAACGTTGAAGTATCAGTTGAATTTTTTAAATTTTCATCAGCTTTTACCTCATTAGTAACTAAAATTGTTTTTTTAGATATTGCACCTTTTAATTCGGAACTAATCTTATATGACTTTCCTTGTGAATTAGTTCCAACTAATGCTAATCTCTCTAAATTATTTTCTTTCATTTCTGTAAACACAAAATAACCTCCTTAAAAAAATTGTTTGTTAAAGCTTTAACTGAGGTCATTTTATATTTTTTTATTGTTAAAGTCAATATATTTTAGCAAACTTTTTTATCGAGTGCCAAGTTATATTTATATTATATATAATATAATATAAACATAAAAATTTTAAATTTTTTTCATTTTTAATAATTGGCTTAACATAAGCAAATCTACATATCATTTCAATTCTTTTTAAAATTTCCTTATCAACTTCTAAATCTTTCACAACAACCATAAGAACTCCTCGCTTTATTCCAATAATAACAAAAAAAACTAGATAGTACTTCTAGTTAATGTATATTACTACTCGAAGAATTTTCTGAGTATCAATCAATCTGGAGCAGATAGCGGGGATCGAACCCGTAACCTAAGCTTGGGAAGCTTATATTTTACCATTAAACTATATCTGCAAGTATTAAGAAAAAACAAACTATAAAAGTTCAGCTAAAACAGTTTAGAGGGCTCTACCGGAGGAGGATTGTAAGATATAATCATTATAATAGATTTATCTACTTTTTTCCATAAATTCAAAGCAAAATGTAATATATCAAAATAATAAATTTTTGTAAATTTAATTATTTTTTTGAATTAAATCGTCACAAATCCGTCACGATATATTGGTTTTTCCAATATAATTATATTGTATCATCATTTTAAAAATGATACAATAATTTTAAATAAAATAATTTATACTACCATCTTTATCAGTTTGTATTGAGTTAATATAGTTATCTGAATTAATAGGGTTAAAGAAATTAAATCAAGTTTTTGTATTTCTTCTTCAGTTAAAGAATCGATAGGATACTCGTTAACAATTTTAATTACAAGTTTTATATGTAGCATAAAATAGTAGTAACAAAGGGCAAAATAGATTGACAAAATACCCTTAATAGTGTAAAATTATTTGATGTGAAATGAATTAGTATTTTTTAAAATTCATATTCAAAAAAATGTTAGATGGGCCTATAGCCAAGCGGTAAGGCAAGTGACTGCAACTCACTCATGCGTTGGTTCAAATCCGACTAGGCCCTCCAATTTTGTTTATATTTACTGAACAAAAATTCAGTTTTTTTATTTATATAAAAAATAATAGCAATCGTTTTTAATATTAAATATTTAGATTTATATTTTTTCTAGTATCTTTACAATTTTTGATGTAAAACAGTCAAATAATTATATTCATATATTCATTAATATAGTATAATGAATCAAAGGATAGGTGTTTTAAAATGAATTGCCCTAGATGTGGTACTTTTATTAATGATGGAACAAAATTTTGTCCCAATTGTGGAGAGCAAATTAGTAGTCAATTACAACAATCTAATTATAATCAAAATAATAGTTTGAATATGCAAAATAATGTTATAAATGATGATGAACTAATTAATGCTTATATTGCAAAAGACGTAGAAAAAATAAAAAAAGGTGGTTTTTCGCTAAGTACATTTTGTCTCGGTGGATTTTATATGCTGTATAGAAAAATGTGGATATTAGGTATTGGACTATTTATAATACAATATATATTAAGCCTTATTTTAAAAAATTCTATAATCATTTTGATAATTAATTTAATACTAGCATTTTTCTTTAAAAAAATTTATTTGAATGTTGTTAAAAGAAATATTGAAAAAATAAAACAAGCAAATCCAAACAAATCTCAAAATGAATTAGTTTCTATTTGTGCTAAAAAAGGTGGGACTTCAAATCTAGCATTATTTGGAACTCTTGCATTAATACTTGTTTTAGGAGCAATTTCTGGTTTTTTAAATAATAGCCAAACTGTTACTCTTGGTAATTTAAGTGTAGATATACCATCTAATTTTGGACCAGGGGAAAATAATGACTTGTTAAACAATATGGATGTCTATGGAATAAACGAAGATGATAATTATTGTTTAGTATCTTTATATAAAGTAGATAAATCAAAATATAATTCAATTAAAGATTATTTGAACACAGGAATAATGAAAAAAAATGATGATGTCTTAAGTGATTATAAAACTAAGATGATTGATGGAATTACTTGGAACAGTGTAACTGCAAAAAATAGTAAAAGAACTAGTTATCATTATGCAGTAATAAAAGATGCATATATTTATGAAGTTGAATTTGAAATATATAAAGATGATGGTGATTGTACTAAAGCATACTCAACCGTTATCGATTCAATTGAATTAAAATAACTATATAAATCGAATATAAAAAAACAATATTACTATTAAATTTAAGATTATCGAAAAAATTGATAATCTTTTTTATATAATTAATATATAATCTTAAATGTTTGTTTCGAAATATTGGGGTAATACAATATTTTAGAATATCATTATATCTCCAATTCCCTGATCATCAGTTCGACTTCTTCTCTATACGACCAATATGGTAGAAAACTCGATTTAGTTATTTTGAGAATAATAAATTATTAACTAGGGATAGTTAGTATTTTTGTTATTTAATGAAATTGATTAATATAAATATTAAACATTATTTCATATTTATTGTTTCTTTGTCATAAATATTAATAATTATTCCTTCATATTCTATAGTAGTTTTAGACATTTATAATTATATTAACTTTTGGCTAAATGTGAATACTTTTGCTATTTTCAAATACACACTTTTTTATGAATTTTATATCCAATTATCATTATATAAAAGGGTGATTCTTTTACCTTTAATTTCAATTAAACCTTCTTCTTTTAAATTTTTAAGTTCTCTGGTCATCGCGGATCTATCAATAGCTAAATAATCTGCAAGATCTGTAAAAGTATTGGGAAGATAAATATATTTAGAATTATGTTTTTTAAAGATGATACTAAAATATTCAAGTAATTTATTTCTAATAGTTTTTTTAGTAAGAATTTCAATCCGTTCGTTTTTTTCATTTATTTTAGTAGTAAAAATCTCTAGTAAATTTTTAGTAAACTCGATATAATAAGATTTAGAAGTATCATCACAAGTAAGAATTTTTTCATAATCAATAAAGATGATTTCAGTATCTTCTTTCGTAATAATATTATATTCTTTATTTTTAAGAGAAGAAATATTAGAGCCAAAGATATCTTCTTCTTCTAGTTCTTCAATAATAGTACGGGTACCATTATGGTCAGTACGTATAATTTGAACATACCCTTTAGTGATTATGCCAATGATATTGCCTTCTTTTACAAATGATTGTAAAGAAGTGTCTTTTGTAAATGTAAAGTTATGTGCACCCAGAGAAAGAAGTAATTTTTCTTTATTTCGGGGCGAAATATTATCAAAAATTTTTGTCATTTTACACCTCTTAAAAAAATTATAACAAAAAATGTAAAATGTTGCAATTGCAACAAGAAAGTTTTTTTAAAATGTGTTATACTTGAGGCATGTTAGAGAAAGTAGAGGAGTGAGATTATGAAAATTATTAAAAGAGATGGACATATGGTTGATTATTCACCAGAGAAAATTGAAGAAGCTATAATGAAAGCTAATGCTGAAGTAGAAGAAGAAGATCAAGCCAGTGCTACTCAAATTAAAAATATAATTAAGTATATTGAAAAATTAGGTAAAAAAAGAATGCTTGTGGAAGATATCCAAGATATTATTGAAATGAAATTAATGGCTATTGGTAAATATGAATTAGCTAAGAAATATATAACTTATAGATATACTAGAGAATTAGTAAGAAAAGCTAATACTACTGATCAATCTATTAAAGAATTAATTGATGGAGAAAGTGATTATTGGAATACAGAAAATTCAAATAAAGATGCGAAAGTAGTTACAACTCAAAGAGATTATTTAGCGGGTATTACAAGTACGGATATTACAAGAAGATTTTTATTACCAGAAGATATTGTTAAAGCTCATGATGAAGGAATAATTCATTTTCATGACGCTGATTATTTTGCCCAAAATGCCTTACATAATTGTGATTTAATAAACTTAGAAGATATGCTTCAAAATGGAACAAATCTTAATGGAGTAATGATTGAAAAACCTCATAGATTTTTAACCGCGATGACAATTGCGACCCAACTTATTACAGCTGTTAATTCTAGTCAATATGGAGGTTGTACTATTACACTTACCCATTTAGCACCTTTTGTTAGAGATAGTTATAATCGTTATTTAGAAAAATATAAAGAACGGAAATTTAATAAAGAAGCTTGTGAGAAATATGCAAAAGAAGATTTAGCTAAAGAAATTACCGATGGAGTACAAACTTTCCAATATCAAATTAATTCGATGACGACTACTAATGGGCAAGCACCTTTCTTAAGTGTTTGTATGTATTTAGGAGAAACCGACGAATATAAAGAAGAACTTGCCATGATTATTGAAGAAGTTTTAAAACAAAGAATTCAGGGTATGAAAAATGAAAAAGGTGTTTATATCACTCCTGCTTTTCCAAAACTTTTATATGTTTTAGAGGAAGATAATATCCATGAGAATAGTAAGTATTGGTATTTAACCGAACTAGCAGCAGAATGTACAGCAAAAAGAATGGTACCAGATTATATTTCCGAAAAAATTATGAAAAAACTTAAAATTGATAAAAATGGTGATGGACAATGTTATCCATGTATGGGTTGCAGAAGTTTCTTAACTCCATATGTTGATGAAAATGGGAAACCAAAGTATTATGGAAGATTTAATCAAGGAGTAGTAACTATTAACTTAGTAGATTTGGCTTTATCAAGTGATAAAGATATGGATTTATTCTGGAAAATATTTGATGATAGATTAGAGTTATGTCACCGGGCTTTACAAATTAGACATAAAAGACTTTCAAAAGCTACAAGTGATGTAGCCCCAATTTTATGGCAATATGGAGCTTTGGCTAGACTTAAAAAGGGTGAGTCTATTCATGATTTATTACATAATGGATATTCAACTATTTCTTTAGGTTATGCTGGCTTATATGAATGTGTGAAGTTTATGACCGGACACTCACATACCGACAATGGAGAAGGTAAAGAATTTGGTTTACAAGTTATGCGGAAACTTAATGATGCTTGTAAAAAATGGAAAGAAGCGGAAGCAATAGATTATAGTGTTTATGGAACACCAATTGAATCCACGACTTATAAATTTGCAAAATGTTTAAAAGAAAGATTTGGTGTTATTAAAGGTATTACGGATAGAGATTATATTACCAATAGTTATCATGTACCAGTATTTGAAGAAATTGATGCTTTTACAAAATTAAAATTGGAAAGTGAATTCCAAGCTTTAAGTCCCGGAGGAGCTATTTCTTATATTGAAACTCCAAATTTATCTAATAACTTAGAAGCAGTAATTGAAGTAATTAAATTTATTTATGATAATATTATGTATGCAGAATTAAATACCAAACTTGATTATTGTCATGAATGTGGTTATACAGGCGAAATTTTAATTGATGATGATATGGAATGGTATTGTCCTAACTGTGGCAATAGAGATCATGATAAGATGAATGTTGCTCGTCGGACTTGTGGTTACATTGGATCTAATTTCTGGAATAAAGGGAGAACGCAAGAGATTAAAGAAAGAGTAATGCATATTGATAATAAAGATGCAGAAGAAGTTGCCTAATGAGATATAATAAAATTAGAAAAATGGATATTTCTAACGGTCCTGGTGTTAGAGTTTCCA
>CANQBY010000009.1 GCA_947589695.1 uncultured Bacilli bacterium | reverse complement strand
TTAAAAGTATTTTGGACTGCCCAAAAGAAATTATCTGAATAAACTCCCTATAAGTTAGATTTAACAATTCCTTTGTATTTAGATTAATAGAAAGGAGAAAATAAAAATGGCAAGATATACTGGTCCAGCTTATAAAAAATCAAGAAGATTAAATTTTTCAACATTAGAAAATGGTAAAGATTTAGCTAGACGTCCTTATGCGCCAGGTCAACATGGTAATGATAGAAGAAAAAAATTAAGTGAATATGGTGTTCAATTACAAGAAAAACAAAAAGTAAGAACTATGTATGGCTTAAACGAAAAACAATTTAGAAGATTATTTGAAAAAGCTTCTAAAATGAAAGGCGTTACTGGTGAAAATATGCTTAGATTACTTGAGTCTCGTTTAGATAATTTAGTTTATAGAATGGGACTTGCCAATACTAGAAGAGCAGCAAGGCAAATTGTTAATCATGGTCATATAATGGTTAATAATGTAAAAGTTGATATTCCTTCTTATTCTTGTAAACCAGGCGATGTTATCAGTGTTAAAGAAAATTCATTAAATCATCCAGCAATGAAAATGAGTTTAGAAGCTAAAAGAAGTTTACCAGCATTTGTTAGTTTTGATGCTAATAAAATGTCAGGAACTTATGTAAGACTTCCTGAAAGAAGTGAACTTAATTCAGAAATTAATGAGTCTCTAATCGTTGAATTCTACAATCGTTAATAAATTAACTATTCCTTGGCGAATAGTTTTTTTATGCTTAAAAAAGATAGACTATTTATAAGTCTATCAATATAAAGTAATAAAAATATAATTAATTTTCATTACATCCAATATCCTTATGATTTAAATCCTTATATAAAGCATAAGTTAAACATTTTAAACCACCATGGCATGTTTTAGCATGCTCACATTTTAGACAATCATCAGGAATATTATTACTTCTTAATTTAATTAATATTTCATTATTCATGTATAAGTCATACATATTGTTTTCTTTTAAATTGCCAATATAAATAGGCATTCTTCGACATGGGACCAAATCGCCATTTTCCATAACTGTTAATAAAGTGTCTCCAGCAGTACAATGATATGGAAAATCTTTTGTCATTAAAAATTGTAAAGCCCTGTCCATACTGATTTTTAGCTTTTTATTTCTTAGCTTTAGATGCTCTCTTTTCATTAATTCTAAATATTCTTGGGTTTGTTCAAAATTCAAAGCTAAATCTTTGTTAGCATTATCCCCTAGAGGAATATATCTGTCAGACCAAACTTTATCAGCTCCATACTTCTTGGCAAATTTAACGACTTTGGGAAATTCTTTATAATTAACACTGTTGGCGGTAAAAGATATTGAAGTATAAATATGATTATTTTTTAAGATCTTGATTCCTTTAGCTATTTTTTTATATGTTCCTTTCCCTCTTATATAATCGTTAACTTTTTGACCTCCTTCTAAACTTACCTGTACATATTGGGGATTATATTCTTTTATTTTTTTGGCTAATTTTTCGGTAAATAGAGTGCCATTTGTTAAAATGGCAAATGTGATATTATCATCTTTTTTTATTAAATCTAAAATTTTAAAAAAAGAGGAACAGCAAAGTGGTTCGCCACCTGTTATATTTATATGACCTTTCATATTTAATTTTTTTAATAATTTTTTATATTGTTCATATATATTTTTTAATTCAGAAAATTCCAATTCTAGGGGTTTATGGTTTTCTTGATAGCAGTGTAAACATTTTAAATTACACTTTTCACTTAAGTGCCATTGTAATATAAAAGTTTTTACCAAGATCCACCGCCACCACAACCACCACAACCGCCTCCACCTCCGCAGCCACCGCCACAGCCAGATGAACTAGATGATGGAGAATATACACTACTATATAAATAATTATAAGAATCGATATCACCATAGTTATAATTACCCATATCGACTTTTGGCATTGGAATGTTTTCGAATTTCTTTATCCATTTTCTAGAAACATTTAACACATAAGTATAAGGCAAAATATCATAAAAATAATTCGGATTCTTTTCAACTAATGTTTCTAATTTGTCTTTTTCAGCGGTTATTAAAAAATCACGGAAACCTTTTACTTTAGCAATTATTTGCTCACCATATTCGGTTCTTCTTTGCATAATTAATGACAATATTAAATTTATAAAAATACAAATAATGGAAATAACATAAAAATAACTAAATTTAGGATCTAAATCTTCTGCTATATAAGAAATTATATATAAAATTAAAGTTAATACAGTAATAAAGATTGATATGCGCATTTTCTTAGTGGCTTTTTCATCATTAACTAAATCATTTAATGTGGTGGTTAGTTCATTATCTACATCCTCAAAAGCTTCATATAAAGTTTGATGTTCACTTAAAATAATTTCATTAGCTTCCTCAAACAACTTATCATAAACTATCTTTTCTAATGGTTTTAAGTTATTAAGTTTAACATTTTTGTTAATATCTTGATCTGTTACAAGATTTGTTATCTTAATATTTTTTTCTTTATCATTTAATTCATCAATTTTTATATAACCTTTACTTGCTAATTCAATTATTAAAGAAATTGTTAATTTTTTATTTGACTCACCGGCATAAATAAAACCTATTTCTGCGGAACTATAATTTTCGGGAGGATAAAATTCTACTGTTTTTAAACGCTTAGGTAAATTTTTACCATAAATTACCCAAAGAAAATAATTAAAAATAGTAATAGCAAAAATTATTAAACATAAAATAAATGAAATATAGCCATAATTCCAACTTCCCTTAGCAAAATATCCTTCAGGCAATTCAATATCAATAGTTAAAGCGTTTGTTAATCTTTTTATATTAGCACTTGGAATATCACATAAACTATCTTTATTTTCACAGTATTGGGCTTTTTGACTCGCATAATATTTATCTTGATTAAACTTAGCATAAATGGTATTATTAACTACTTCTAGATCCATATAATCATTGGCATTTTCTTTTCGATATTTATCAAGGAAAAAATTTATATTTTCTTTTTCTATACTTTTAGGCATGTTAATTTGAATCGAAGCATTTTTTATTTCTGTACCCCAATAATCACCATAAGCATGAAAAATAAATTCATCAAAGTTTTTAAAGGGATCACTACCCATATTATAGATATAACTGATAGTATAAGATTTCTCACCTAATTCCACATATGAATTAGGATCACCTATTTTTATTCGGGGCTTTTTTTTAACTACATCTTTAGTATAATCATCGCCAATAGCGCGATAATTAGCGACAATGGATTTTCTTTTAATGGTTTTTCCATCCTTACCCGTATATTTTAACCATTCGGGAGTAAATTTATATATCCCATGATGATTTTGCTCATACCAATTTACAATTATATTTTCGGTAACATTTATAATATTATTCTCCTTAACATCTAAGACTATATTATAAGCAGAAATAGTAAAACCATCTGCTAGATTTTCATTATCATAATCATTTTCAGTATTAAAAAGCGTAACCAAAAAAATTATTATAATAGCACTTATATAAATTGTATAAAAGATTTTATTGATTTTTTTTGATTTTTCTTGTTTTGCTAATTTAGCCATTATAAATCCACCTTAACATTGGTTCTTTCTTCAGTTTTAGCTTCAAACATTGATTTTACTTGATAACCTAAAAATTTAGCCACAATATTACTTGGAATCATTTCTATTTTATTATTATACTCCTTAACGGTGGCATTATAATATTTTCTTGACTCGGCTATTTCATCTTCAATTTGAATTAGTTCTTGACTTAGTTTAACGAAATTTTCATTGGCTTTTAATTCCGGATAACTTTCAGCTAAAGCTATAAGTTTACTTAATGGGGCATTTATTTGATTATTGGTTTTGATTTTGCTATCATTATCTAAATTATCATAAACGGCATTTCTTAATGATACAATTTCTTGTAAAGTATTTTTTTCATGTTTAGCATATTCTTTAACAGTTTCTACTAAATTTGGGATTAAATCCCATCTTTTTTTTAAATAAATATCCATGGTTGAAAAGGCTTCATTTACCCTATTTTTAGCCTTTATTAAACTATTAATTATAACCAAAAGGCAAATGATTATAATTACTATGATTGCTATAATTATATATAATATTTTCATATTTACTCCTCACTATTTTAATAATAACATATTTCTTTTATAATTTCATTAAAATTTTATAATTTTTTGCAAACAAAAAGCAGTATGTTGTTAGACATACCTCTTTGTTAAAATTGTATTTAATTATATTTTTAAATTCTATTGAGCTAACTCGGTTATGCTATTAATATCTATATTAAATTCGTTGGGACTTTCCATATTTGATGTACTATTTTCATATGTTGCAGATGTTATTATTGGCGTAATTTTTTGCAATATACTATAATCAATTTCATAATCTTGATTTGCAGCTACTATCAAAGCAGTATTTGAAGAATTAACTGCTGTGAATGCAACTATACACCGTTCGCCTGATTTATATGTTTCTAGAGTTATATAGTCATGACCACCTATTGTTTTTACTTCAGGAGTACTAGCTGTCATTCCTTGTTCCGCTAAAGCGCTTGGAATTTTATATCTATTTGCTTTTAATGAATTAAAGTCGCTATTCATTAACATCATTTGAATTACCCATGTGCCATCTAAATCTGCAATAAGTAAGCTATCATCTTTTATTTCATAATCCATCGTATCAGGAATTGTAAAAGTAAATTTCATAAAAGATACTTTATAAGATGATGCTACATTTGTAGTTGGAGTACCTGTTGTATTAGTATCACTTCCAGAATTAGGAGTATTGGTATTATTATCTTTACCAGTAAATTTCATAATAGCTATAACTGCTAAAACTACTATAACAATAGCTACTATTACGCCGGCAATGATAAAGATAATATTTCTGGTCGAATTATTATTTTTATTATTTCCATAATTCATATTATTGTAATTATTCATTGGTTCTGAATAAGCATTTACATTGTTATTCATGGGTTGGGAATAATTTTGAAAATTATTTCCATTATTTGGCATATTGTTATTATTTTGATTTTCAAAAATAAATCTATT
This sequence comes from uncultured Bacilli bacterium, assembly GCA_947589695.1. Lineage (GTDB taxonomy): Bacteria > Bacillota_I > Bacilli_A > RF39 > UBA660 > Caccenecus. The sequence goes on along the minus strand of CANQBY010000009.1, from coordinate 10,549 downwards.
ATTATTATTATTATTTGATAAATCTTGATTTAATGGAGCATTTCCTTCATCTACTGCCGCTCCACAATTTCTGCAAAATTTGTCTTCTGCAGTTAAAGGTAATCCACATTTTTTACAATTCATTTTTTTCATCCTTCCTTTTAATTATTTAAAATTGTAATATCTGTTAATTCACTTAACATACTATCTTCTATTTTTTGATTATTGCCATCAATTGTTATTACCAATTCCCCTCCATTCTCTAATTCATATATCAACACTTTTTCATAAACTTGAAATATTGACATACCTTTTTGATTGAATAAATTATCTAACTTAAAATAACTACTTTCATAAACTTGGTATTGCTTTCCATTTAATGTAAGATTATTTAAATATTTTAATTCTGTATAATTGCCATAAGTTTGGTAAACTCTATTATTGGAATTTATTAGATCTATTACAGAATTTATATTTGAATAAGAAGAAGTTAAATAATAATTTATATTATATTGATATGTATTATTATTTAAATCTTTATTTAAGCCTATATATCTATTACTATACATATCATTATCTTTATCGATTTCTTGATATTTTTCTGGTAATTTAATAGCAATTAAATCTGTATTATTATTATTATTATTAAGTCTTTCTAAATTAATATTAAAATATCCATTTTTTACTTCTCTTTCAATATAACTACTATAGTTTATAACATCATTAATTTTAAAACTATCTATTAATTTCTTAGATATAGAACAATTTTCTCCAACTATTTTTATTAAAAATAGATGATTTTTATTAATTGGAATAATTAAATAGTAATTTTCATATTTTTTATTAAATGATATATCTGTATAAAATACTTGATAAAGATAACTATCATAAGTAGATACTTTATATTTACTTATTTGTTCTGAAAAATCAGAATATTTATCTCTATTTTCTTTATAATAATTAAACTCTTCATAAATGGTTCCAATATCTTTAGATTTATCTAAATAATCATAAATATTTTTATTATAGATTGTTGTTGTTATATTAATATTGCCATCTTGATAATTAAAACTTCCCCTTCTAGAATCTAAAATTGTTGGACTAAATATATCAGGTATGGAATACTTAATAGAATAATTATTACTAGAAACTTTATATTCTTTATTATCTTTTATTTTATTATCTAAAGAAGTATTATCTAAAAATGATATATCTTTAGTACTTAATTCTAATTTATTATTTAATTCATATTTATTTTCTTTTATTTCCAATTTATAAATGATATTTTGAACACTATCTAACAACATATCAAAGTATTTATTATTAGCTTCATAAGTAAATATAAGAAGATTATCATTATTTTTGGCAATATCTAGTAATATTTCACTATCATTAGCTTCATATAAAACTTCATAGCCATCTAAGGCTTTGTGGGTTAAAGTAGTAGCTTTTTTAAATATCAAATTATAATCTTTATTTTGCTTATTTAAATCAAATAATAAATTCTCTAATATATTTTCTAATTTTTCATATTTATAATTGTTATCTAATTCTAGTAATTCTATATTTATAAGTCCTTTATTTTTATTTTCTAATTTTATAGACAAGTTATTATCGGCAGTTATCTTCCAATAACTATCATAATTAAACTTAACATATTTGCCATCATATAATTTAATATTATTTTCTTTTGGTACTAACTTTATAATTAAAAAACTACCAACTATTAAAACAATAAAGGCAATAATAATAGCCAGGATATATTTTTTTATAAAAATTAAAATTTTTTTCATAATTTCACCATCACTACTATTAGATAATCAAACTGATCCATAATTATAATCTTATAAGATTCATTTTGATATATACATTTCGTATTGCTTTTTAAAACTTCTGTAAATCCTTCACTGATTAACTCATCTCTATAAGTTTGAGATAACTCTATACTATCAATATAATTAGAAAGACTATTTTTATATCTTAAACTTATTATATTTTTATCATAACTTGCCTTTATTAACTCTAATTTTATATTATCTTCTATATTACCAATTTTTTGGTATTTTTTCCAAATATTAGAGGGTATAGAATTTACTACTTTTTCATTTTCATAATTAGTATAATAATACATTTCTTTTAATTTATCAAAGGTAATACTATCAATATCTGCAAAAGCTAAATTTGCAAATTTAGTTTTTAATTCTTTTAAAACATCAGATTTGATAGCTAAAGAGATACTGCTATTAGAAGATTTAGAAGTATTTAGACCTATTAATTCACCAGACGTATTAAATATAGGACTTCCTTCTTCTTTATTTAATAAAGGAATCGAACTTTCTATATATTCATCATGAGAAATAATGATTCCTGATTGAACTGATAGCTTTAAACCGGATTTACTATTTAGGGAAATAATTGGATCTTCGATATTTAAATTGTTAGTATTCCCTAAAATGATATTAGTTGGTACTTCTTTATCAAGTTTTAAAACGGCTATATCTAATTCTTGATTAATAGTGACAATACCAGCAAGATTATAAATATTTTCGTTGTTATCTTTTAAAACAATATATTGGCCTTTAGATAAGGAATTCTCTAAAAAGGTCCATGTGGTAACAACTAATCCATTATCTATTAACACTCCCATGGCTGATGCTACAACGGAATTGTTATAATATGAATTAATCATTAAGACATTATTCTTATTATTTTCATAAACATTATTAATAGTATCATTACTTAACTGGTCTAGCTTTGAAAAATCATAGATATCTTCTAAATTATCATTAGAATTACTAGTTATAGATAAAGCCATTTCATTTTCCGTTTCTTCTACTTCATTAAAATATTCGTTTAGTTCATCGGTTGTTTCAGCAAATAAATAATATAACTTATATTCACCATTTAATTCTTTAAAAAAATAATATAGAATCATATTAGTATTAATATCAATATAATTCATGGGTTTAGAACTGTCTTCACTTTTCATAGTTATATTTGGTAAATATACTCTACTAATAATTAATTCATCACTTAGACTTATTCTTATCGAACTTATCTTTTTATATCTAATATTAAGCTCATCTAATATATTAAACATACCGGGTATAGATAAACCTGATACTAAATCATCTTTATATTCTTGACTATTTTCATCTAAACCGGAAGATGAAGAGTTGTCTTTGGGAACAGAAGGATTATATCTTAAATCTAAATAATCTTTATGTCTTTCGTAGTACTCTACTGAATCTTCTTCGGGATTGTTACCTAATAAAAGATAAGTAACCTTTTTACTTAAAGTTTCAATTGTTTCTTTTAATTCTTTATTTGAGGATGAATCTGGAGTAGAAATAGTATAGGCTTGATTAAATTCATTAACAATACTACTATCTTTAGAATTACTTAAAGAAATATTATTTACATCAACTTGGAAATGGTAATTTATAGCATAAACCATGGTAATACAAAAGATAAAAGATAAAACAAATAACAATATTTTTTTCATAATGTCACTCTTATCCCTTCAATCTTTCTTTTAATACAGCAGTAATATATTTACTAGCGGGTTTAGCATTAGAAGAATTTAAATAAACATCATGAAAAGCTTCCGCGATAGTTTCATCATATATATAATCACCAGCATCATCTTTTGCTAAAGCATATTTAGAAATGGAACCTCTCCAATCATCAAATGAAACATTATCTCCCGTATCATTTTTATAATTATTATAAGCTTCTTCTAACATACTTAGTGAATGATTGCCTTTAGAAAAATCAATAGCCAATTTTAAAAGAGTCTCAAAATTATTGTCATCTATCAATAAAATTGAATTAGCACTATAATATTTCATCATTGCTATATAAGAAATATAATGTCCCAGTTCATGAGCAAGTGGAGAATATATTGAAGCATTGGGAGGAAAATGGCCAACTGCCGAATTTTCTTTTACAGAGGTAGCTAGTTTATTTTTATTTAAAAAATAAGAACTATTTAAAAATATTTGGGTTTTTATAACCCAGGGATAAGTAGATGAAGTATTTGAAGATGCAAATTGAAATATTGGCATAAATTCCGCGATTACATTTCTTTCAGAAAAAGAACCATTCCAAAGACTTATATTTGTTAAATAACCTCTAATTTCGGGATATTCATTATAAATATGTTCTAATACATTAATTAATTCTTTAGCAAAATCGGTATCCATTTCACATAAATTAACAGCAGTAATATTATATTTTTTTATTATTTCATTTTCAACATTTAATATTTCTTTAGGGCAACTACTTTTTTGATCTGTGGAATCCTTTGAAATTAGAGCATTTGCATCACTAACCCCTTTAATACTAACACCATCATAAATATTATCTGTTATAATAACTGTTTTATATTTACTAGGACTATTGGTATTTGAATTAGTAATATCCGTTGGAACATCAGGAGTATTTTCCGTTTCCGAAAAATAATAACTAGAACTACCAGTAAATATTACAATTAATAAAATTATAATTACGCCAATACTTCCAACACCGAAACCGATAAATAATAACTTTAATTTACTTTTCTTTTGGGGATAAAGCAAAGAATTAATGTTATCCGGTTGATAAATTGGTATATAATTATTAGGGGCACCACATTTATTGCAGAATTTAGAATTATTATCTAATTTATTACCACACTTATTGCAAAACAAAATTATACACCTCTATTCTAATAATGATTATAGTATTTTTTAATATTTGTGCAAACAAACAAATTGCGATTAAAAAATAGCATTAACAAACTAATCAATATTTCAACAAACTTTTCATAAACACACCCTGCTATTTTAATTATATAATATCCTCATTACTATTTCAACGAACTTTTAAATATTTTTAGAGTTTTATCATCATTTACTTTAAAAATTATTATATTTTTTTGTAACATAATCCTTCTAGAAAAATATACTTTAAAACTGATATTATTAAGTAAATTAATTATCAGTACTTGTTTTTTATTACATAATTAGGTAGAATATTTTATATAATAGAAAGTTGTGATAAAATGAATGATAATCAACCAAATATTACGCCAGAAGAAATGGCAAAAAGTAATGAAATTGTTAATAATTTAGGTAAATATTACTCAGAAAGAATTGTAGGGCAAAAAAATTTACAATTATCATTACTGGTTGCTTTAATTGCTAATGGTCATATTTTACTTGAATCAGTACCAGGACTGGCAAAAACAACGGCTGCTAAAGTTTTAACAGAAGCTGTAAACGGAAAATTTGCAAGAATTCAATGTACTCCTGATTTATTACCTAGTGATATTATTGGAACTCAAATATTCAACTATGCAACAAATAATTTTGAAACAAAAATTGGACCTATTAATGCTAATTTTGTATTATTAGATGAAATTAACAGATCTAGTGCCAAAACTCAAAGTGCAACTTTAGAAGCTATGCAAGAAAGACAAATTACGATTGATAATACTATTTATAAATTACCAGAAATATTTATTGTAATTGCAACCCAAAACCCAATTGAACAAGAAGGAACATACTTACTTGCCGAAGCTCAATTAGATCGTTTTTTGATTAAAGAAAAAGTAAACTACCCTACTGTTCAAGAAGAAGTAGAAATATTGAACAGATTAGAAAATAAAGTATTTGATAATCCTAAGGCAATATTACAATTAACTGATATAAAATATTTACAACAATTAGCAGAAAAAGTATATATTGATGAGTCTATAAAAAAATATATTGCGGAAATTATATTAGCCACTAGATACCCTCATAATTATATTGATAAAAAATTAGCTGAATATATTAGTTTAGGTTCGAGTACTAGAGGGGCTATTGCTTTTATGCAGTGTTCTAAAGCTTTAGCTTTAATAAAAGGAAGAACTCATGTTATTCCTGATGATATTAAAGAATTAAGATATTGTATATTAAGACATAGAATATCACTAAATTTTGCAGCAACAGCCGATAATGTAAGTGTAGAAAATATAATTGATGCTATTTTTGGAGTTGTTCGTACACCATGATTTTAAAATATATAAATAAAATTAGAGGTAATATTTCTATTTATACCAATAAAAAAGCCACTAACATTTTAGAAGGTACATATAAATCAATTTATATAGGAAAAAGTTTAAATTTTGAAAATTTAAGGGAATATGTTATTAATGATGAAGTTAAGGATATAGATTGGAAATCATCAGCCAGAACAGGAAAATTATTAGTTAAACAATATATTGCTGAAAAAAAGCACAATATTATGTTAGTTATGGATACTGGTTTAAAAATGGAGGCTGATACCGACTTACATGAACAAAAAAAAGATATTGCTCTTTATGTTGCTGGAACGATTGGATATTTAGCAATTAAAAATGGTGATTACGTTGGTATGTGTTATGCTAATGATAAAGTCAAATATAAACCTTTCAAATATAATTTATATAACTTAGAAGAATATTTAGCTGATTATGATAAAGAATGTTTTAATAACAATTTAAATATAAATGAAACTTTAGATTATATATTTAAAAATATATCTAATAAAAAGATGATAATTTTTGTTATAACTGATATTGATGGTGTTAGTAAAGTAGAAAGTAAACTACTAAAAAAAATTAGTCAAATCCATGATATTCTTTTTGTAAATATAAATGATAACTTTTTATTTGGACAGGATATTTTTGACGTTAATCAAGATGAATATATACCAAACATGATTTCAAATGATACTAAATTAAATTTATTAGAAAAAGAATTAAAAAATAAGATAATTAAAGAAAATACCAAAAGATTTAGAAAAAATAATATTAGCATGGTATCTATTAGTTCAACGAAAGAAATTAATGAAAAAATTATAGAATTATTGGAGGAACATAGAAATGCAAGTATCAACTGAATTAAAATCAATGTTTTCATATTCTTTTTTTCCAATATTAATTATTGGTATTTTAATAATTATACTTTTTATAATAGATAAAATAAAAATTAATAGGATGCAAAAGGAAATTACTCTAGTTCCTAAAATTAATATAAATGAAATAAAACAAAAATATTTAATTAAAATAAATGATTTAATAAACAAACTAAATTCAAATAAAATTACTAGTAGAAAAGCCTATCAAAATTTAAGCCAAATAATAAGAGATTTCGTTTATGAAGCAACAAATATAAAAGTTCAAAATTATACATTAAGTGATATTAAAAAATTAAAATTACCGGTTCTTTATAATTTAATTAAAGAATATTATGATCCCGAATTTGCTAAAATTTCAAAAGGAAATATTTTATCATCTATTGAAAAAACAAGAAAGGAAATTGAAAAATGGAGTTAAGATATCCCCTAATTGTAATATTATTGGTAATTGCACTTATATGTTATATATTTTTAGGAAAAAAAAGAAAAGTTAAATTTACAAAGGGTTCTAAAATTGCCAATACAAATTATATAAAAAATACTGATTATTATAAAAATAAAATTAAAAAATACAATTTTATGGTTAAAATTTTAAAAAGCTTTTCTTTAATTGCAATATTAATTTCAATAATTCTGATTGGTAGATTAGCCAAAGTCGAAAATTTAAATCTTAATGAATATAATAGAGACATATTTTTATGTATGGATGTATCAAATTCAGTTAATGAATTAAATAAAGAATTAGTTGAAACTCTTAAAAGTACGGTAGGATCCCTAAAAGGCGAAAGATTTGGAATATCAATTTTTAATACTTCTTCGGTTGTTTTATCTCCCCTTACAGATGACTATGACTATATAATTGACACTTTAGACATGATTAAAAAATCTATAGAATATAGTGATTTAAATTCAAGTTTTGATGATTTAGATTTTTATCTTCGAAATTATATTATGAGTGGGACTTTAGAAGGGGTCGGTGAAAGAGGAAGTTCTCTTATTGGGGATGGTTTAGCTTCTTGTGTTTATAGCTTTTCGAATTTGGATGAAGAAAGAACAAGAATAATTATATTTACAACTGATAATGATTTACAAGGAACTCCCTTAGTAACTTTAGATAAAGCGGCTAAAATAAGCAAACAAAATGGTGTTAAAGTTTTTGGAATTGGTACAGAACTTACAGCAAAAGAAAGTAATTTTAAGGAGGCAATAGAAAGTACAAGAGGAAAATATTATAAATATTCCCCTTCTACTACTAAAGACATAGTAAATGATATTGAAAAGACTTCTAAATCTCTACTTGATGATCAATATGAGACAAAAATACTGGATATTCCAGAAATCCCATTTTTAATATTATTTATATCTATAGTATTTTTAATTATTCTAAAACAGAAGGTGATATCATGAAGTTTTATCCAATAATTCCTATATATTTAATGATTTGCTTTACTATTCCAATCATAATTTTTATAATATTTAAATCAAATAAAAAAATATTAGATTTAATGCTAATTTTATTACTTTTCATTATTAATTTAAGAATAATGATACCAACCAATAATTCTAGAATTTTATCTAATAATCTTGATGTTTTATTTGTAGTTGATAATACAATTAGTATGAATGCTGAAGATTATAATGGCACTAATACAAGACTAAATGGTGTGAAAAAAGATTGCAAATATATAGTAAATAGATTAAATGGAGCTAGATTTTCGCTTATTACTTTTAATAATAATGCAAGAATTATAACTCCCTATACAAAAGATTTAAATATTACAAAAGAAGCTATAGATATTATCGAACCAATTGATGAATTTTATGCCGAAGGATCTACACTTAATGCTCCACTAGAAAGTATGTTAGTTTCATTAAAATCATCGCAAAAGAAAGATGATCGTATTAGAATATTATTTTTTATTAGTGATGGTGAAATTACTAATGATTCAAAATTAGAGAGTTTTAAAGAAATTAAAGAATATATAACAGATGGAGCTGTTTTAGGTTATGGTACAAATTCGGGAGGATACATGAAATCAACCCATGAATATTCACTTGATGATTATATTATGGATTATACAAAAATTAATATTGACAGAGCATTATCAAAAATTGATGAAGATAATCTTAAACAAATAGCTAATGATATAAATATCGATTATATTAATATGAATAAGCAAAGTAATATTAATTCTAAAATTAAAGAAATAGAAAAAATAATTACTAACAGTCAAGAATCTAGCGATAAAAGTTCTTATGATGATATTTATTTTATTTTTATAATTCCTTTATTATTGGTATTAATTATGGAATATAGAGATATAAGGAGAAGAACATGAAAAAAATATTAAAATTTTTAATAATTGTCTTTTTAATCATATTTATAAAATTATCTTTTACATATACTATAAATGAAATCATAATTTATAATTATAAAAATGATAATTATAATGCCACTATAATAAAAACATTATATTTGTTTAATTTTTACCAAAAATATATTGTTTATTATAATGAAGGTAATATTTTATATAAAACTAATAATTTTAAAGAGGCAATTGAAAAATATCAAATATCTTTAACTAAAAATCCTCCTAAAAATAAAATTTGTGATATTAGAATTAATTTATCATTATCCATTATAAAAAATATCACTGGAGATAATAAAACAGAAATTCTTGACTATCTTAACAAAGCTAAAAATAACTTATATGAAGATAATTGTGCAAGTCCTATTGATAATTCAGGTAAAAGTGAAGATGCCGAAAAATTAGAGGAGGAAATAAAACAATTAGAAGAACAAATAAAAAACAATGCTAGTTCATCCCCTTCGAGTTCAGATCAAGACGAACCTCAAGAAAATGATGAGGACTTTAACGATATCGAAGAACAACTAAAAGAAAATGAGCAAAAAGCAAATGCTAATAGACAAAATGACTTAAATATATATGAAAATATGGGTAATCATGATTATTATTCTGGAAAAAAATGGTAGTATATTTTGTATTTAATGTCTTATGTTTCTTATTTTTAAGAACTTTTTAAAAATAATTGTTATTAGCCAATTTTAGCAATTATTTTTATTAAGTATTACCTCACAGATTTTTGTTAGTTAATAGCTTACAATTTATATTAGGTGATAACATATGAAAAAAATTAATTTTGATAATGATATATATAATACGATTGGAAAAAATATTAAAAAATATCGTAAAGAAAAAGGAATTACAGCTGCAGAGTTAGCAGAGCTGGTAGATTTATCACATGATTTTATTAGACAAATTGAAAGTGAAAAAGTTGCTAATACTTTTTCAGTTGAAACTTTATATCGGATATCTGTAGCTTTAGATGTTAGTTTAGATAAGTTTGTTCAAAAGTAAAAGCTGATACTTGGTATCAGCTTCTTTTACTGTTATTTTAAAGATTTGAGTTCAGAAATAGATAAGCCGGTGGCTTTTTTTATTTTTTCAATTGGAATATTAAGATTCATAAGATTTTTAGCAATAGAATTTTTTTCTTCTAAAGAACCTTGTTCAATACCTTCTTCATAACCATTTTCTTTGGCTATTTCTTCCGCCCATTTGCCATATATCTCTTTGGTATGTTCATCATTGATATATTTTTCTATCCAATTATTTAATTCCAT